>CAZWOV010000086.1:0-9459 GCA_964635645.1 uncultured Planctomycetaceae bacterium
GAAATGGTCTATTCAAACGGACTTCACGAAGATTTCAAAAAAGCCAATTGTTCCGGACCAATTCTGGTTGAACCCAAAACGGGAACCGATCGCGACAAAATGACCCAGCGACGCGGAAAAGTCCTCGGAGGAGGAGTTTCCACATTCAACAACCCGATCGGGTTAAGAGTTCATTCAAACTCCGTAAAACCGGACAAATACATGACGATGAAAATTGAACGCGCGATCAATACGAGGTTCAAAATTATCGACGGTTCTTCAACCAGGAAAATAGCCAAGGCAAAAGACGATAAATTCATTTATTTTGAAATTCCGCCGACATACAAAGAAAATTTATCGCGTTTTCTGGACGTCGTACGCTGCCTTCCAATTCTGGAAACGGAAGCTCAGCGTCTGGAACGTATGAAACTCCTTGAAAAACGTCTTCTGGATCCGACGACAACCAAACGCGCGGCTCTTGAACTGGAAGCGATCGGGAAAAATGCGATCGATACCCTGAAACTGGGGCTTGAATCCGACGACGCGACGGTTCGGTTTCATTCCGCGCAGGCGCTCGCGTATCTCGACGTAAGCGACGGCGCCTCCGTTTTGGGAGAGGTTGCCCTCAACGACCGGGTTAACCGCGGCTACGCGCTTTTAGCGCTCTGCGTCATGGACGATCTCGACGCTTACGAAGAACTTCGCGAGTTGATGAGCGCTCCGACTGCTGAAACTCGATACGGAGCTTTTCGCGCCCTGAAAGTAATGCGTCCCAACGACCCGCTCGTCGTAGGCGAACAACTCGGCAAAAAAACCTTTACGCTCTGCGTTATTCCTACCACGGGCGCTCCGATGCTTCACGTTACCAAAAGTCACCGCGCGGAAATCGCTTTATTCGGTGAAAATCAGTCTTTCAAACACCCCATGACCATCGAAGCCGCCAATAACGTAATCGTCCGAACTACGCCCGAAGGCGAAGTCGTCGTTTCGCGGTTTCAAGCGAATTGCCCCGACCAGAAACGCACCGTATCCTGTCGCGTGGAAGACGTCGTACGCGCTCTTTCTGACGTCGGCGCAACCTATCCGGACGTTCTGGAAATCCTGCAGGGCGCAATCGAACAGAACGCGCTGGAGACCTCTTTCAGAATCGACGCCCTCCCAAAGACGGGAAGAACGGATCCCTACGAAAGAAAAAGACAGGAGGAAGAAAGGAACCGAAAATACGCCGAAAAGAAAAAGGCGGAAGCCGAAGCCGGAAAAAACACTTCCGGGAATAATTCCAGCTTGGAGTCGCTCGAAAAAAATTCTTAACGCCTTTTATTTCCGCGCGACTCATCCGTTCCAAAATTCATGAAATTCGATTCCGCGCGTTGGAATACGCCGATTTTGGAAAAATAGACTATATTTTCCGAAATTACGATGTTTTTTGATTGAGTTAACGCATGTTAAAAACCCTTGATATCAGCGGATTCAAAAGCTTTGCCGACAAAAACCGAATCGAGTTTTCGAACGGGTTAACGCTGATCGTAGGTCCAAACGGCTCGGGAAAATCAAACATCGTAGACTCCATCAAATGGGTTCTTGGCGAAAAAAGCATAAAATCCCTTCGAGGCAAAGACTCCAGCGACGTCATCTTCAACGGTTCAAGCACACGTAAAGCGTTGAACACGGCTGAAGTTTCGCTCACGTTCGACAATACGGACAAGCGTCTGAATTTCGACGCTCCCGAAGTCGTCGTCACCCGCCGCGTTTTTCGAAGCGGCGAAGGAAGCGCGGAGAGCGAGTACTTCCTGAATCGTCAGCCGTGCAAACTGAAAGATATTCGCGAACTTCTTCTGGGAACGGGACTTGGAACTCATGCCTACAGTATCATCGAACAGGGACGCGTGGACAGTCTCCTTCAATCTTCGCCGCGCGAAAGGCGCGTTCTGTTTGAAGAAGCCGCCGGAGTAAGCCGTTTCAAAGCCAAAAGGCTGGAGGCGCTTAACGCGCTTGGACGTATTGATCAGGCGCTCCTGCGGCATTCCGACCTTCTTGATGAAGTAGAAAAAAATCTGAATAAAGTAAAAACTCAGGCGGAGAAAGCCCTTCAATTTCGTTCTCTTTCCGAACGTCTGGAAAAGTTGCGTTTTCAGGCTGCCGCAATGGACTATACGAATTTTCAGACGAAACTTCAGAATGCGGAAAAAAGAATCGGAGAGCTAATCAACGAGCAGACCGAAGCGCAGAAAAAACTGGACGAAACCGACGCTTTAATCAAAAATTTCGAACAATCCAACTCGGAAGTCGACGCGCTGATTGAAACGCTTTCCGACCGCATTGCGTCAAATCGCCATTCCATTGGAGTCTCCGAGTCCGTCGTCGCATTCCAGACGAAACGCATGGACGAACTGGAAAGCGAAATCAATTCGGCGCAGCTGCGTATTACGGAAATGCGTCGGCGTATGCGACTCTTGCGCGATTCCCGAAAAAATCGTCAGGAAGAACTGGACCAGGCTCAAACTCAATTCACAGAAGTCACGGAAAATCTCCAAAAAGCGAAAAACGATTTGGATAAAGCAATTGGAGAACTTGACGAACTTCGGTCTCAAAAAGAAAAGCTAAGCGTTCAAAGTTTCGAAATTCTGCGAAACATTTCCACGATGGAAAACGTAATCAGTTCCCTGACCCTCCAGAATGGAACGACGCTTCAGCAACTTGAACAAAACAATTCTCATCTTCATTCCATTCAACAGGACGTTGCTCTTCTTAAAAATCGTCAGGAGGAATCCAAACGTCAGCAGACGGAACTTGAAGCCCGACGGAAACGTTTTTCGGAAGATTTGGAAGAAGCCCGGCGCGAGCAGGAAATGTCCGAGCGTCTCTGGAACGACGCCAAACAACACCTGATGGAACTCCATCGCCGACATTCCGCCATGCTTGGAAGAATCTCAACTCTTGAAGAACTTCAAGAACGACATGAAGGATTAAGTCCCGGCGTACGTTATCTCCTGACCGAAGCAAGACGATGCGCTGACGGGCCTTTTCGCGACATTTCCGGATTAGTTGCCGACCTGATTCAGGTTGAAGTCGACGCCGCGGCATTGATCGAAATTGCGCTTGGAGAACGCGCGCAATATCTGGTTGTGGAACCCAATTCCAAACTTCTCGACGCTTTACGCAGAAATTCCAGAGGATTTCCAGGCCGGGTAGGTTTCATCTGGATGGAAGATTTTCTATCGCCGGAACACGGTGGAAATTCTCAATCGTCCGCGTCGCGGTTTTCTCACGTTCAAATCACCAACGGATTGGAAAATCTTCCCGGCGTCCTTGGACGCGCCGACCAGTTTATTCAGTGTCAGGATATCTACCTTCCTCTTTTTAAATATTTATTGGGAGAAACATGGATCGTGGAGAACCTGAACGTCGCGATTGAACTGTCGCGCGGTATTTACTCCGGAAAACTTCCGCTTCCGATCTTTCCCGCCATTGATTTTTCCGAAAAAACCAGCGCCGCGAATACTCCGGCGGAAAATGTTTCTTCCGGCGGCGCTATCCGCGCCATGAGTACCGCTTCCGGAATTCTTTTGCCGCAAATTCATTTCGTAACCCTTGCGGGAGAACGATATTCTTCCGACGGAATACTTTGCATTGGCCCGCAACATGCGTCAAGCAATCTTATTTCACGCCGCAGCGAGCTGAGAACGCTCGGAGCCCAGTTATCCATTCTCTCAAACGAGATCTCCGACGCCGACAACGAAGTTCAAAAGTCCCAGCAGGAACTGGAAGACCGCCAGCAAACCGTTGATTCTCTCGAAGATTTGCTTACCGAAACGAAACAAAAACTTATTGAACATCAGCAGAATATCATTTCTACCGCGGAACGTCAGGCGCAGCAGGAAACGCGAATTCAGGAATTTACCGACAAAGGAACTGAAATCCAAAAACGTCTGGAAACGCTGACTCTCCAGTTGAATACGCACAATCAGGAGAAAAACGAACTGGAAAAACAGTCCGAATCGCTCAAAAAAAGCATGGAGTCGCTCGATCTGCAGATCGTTCAGAGCGACGCGTTCCGAAGCGAAAAAAACAAAGCCGTCACAGAATGCAAAGTCGAACTCGCCAAAAGCGAAGAACGTCTCGGGGGGTTTTCCGATTCGTTGAGTCAGATCGATAACGATATTGCGGACCGTGAAAAAATCATCAGCGAACTTCAGGACCAACTGGAACAGAATCATTCTCTTTTTCAGGATGCGGAACGGATTACTCTCGGAAATAACGCGCGTCTGGCAAATTACTATCTGGAACAGGAAAATCTTACCCGTCGTGTGACAAAACTCCGTCGGGAAAAAGACTCTTCCCATCTTGAACGAAGCGAGGTCAATAACGACGCAACCAATCTGCGAAAAAAAATACGCGGTATTGAAGACAAAATTCACGCCTTAAAGCTTGAAAAAGGCGCTTTTGAACACGACGCGGAAAACGTTGTGGCCAGGCTCTGCGAAGACTACGGTATTCTCCCCGAAGATTTTCTGAAAAATCTGGAATCGCTCACGGATGAAGAGAAAAAAGAAAATTCTTCTCTTCACACGGAAATCCAGAAATTAAGAGCCAGAATTCAAAATCTGGGAAATATCAATCCAGAAGCGTTGAACGAACTTGATGAAATTCAGGAAAGATACCAAAAACTTGCGGAAAGATACGAAGAATTTACTTCTGCAAAAGACAAGCTGACCAAAACGATCGAACGAATCAGCGCCGATTGCCGAAAAATTTTCATGCAGACATTCGACCGAATCGGAGAGTATTTTTTTCACATCTTCCGCGATCTGTTCGGAGGCGGGAATGCGGAACTTCAGTTCACGGAATGCGAGGATCCTCTGGAAGGCGGTATCGAAATTATTGCCCAGCCTCCGGGAAAACAGCGTTTGAATCTTTCGCTCATGAGCGGCGGTGAAAAAACCATGACCTGCGTCGCGCTACTTTTCGCTCTATTCAAAAATCACCCGAGCCAGTTCTGTATTCTGGATGAAGTCGACGCCGCTCTGGATGAAGCCAATACTTCGCGTTTGGCTGAAATTCTGGAACAGTTTCGAGACCAAACGCAATTTATCATTATTTCACACTCAAAAAAAACCATGTCTATCGGCGATACGATCTACGGAATCACCATGCAGGATTCCGGCGTTTCAAAACCAATCTCCGTTCGATTCGAAGAAGTAAACGATGAGGGAGAACTGGAATCGCTGGGCGTTCGCCTATTCCCTTCAAATGCGGAAAATATCGATTCTCAGGCCGGTTAGACCACGATCAACGTTACTCTCCGCGCACTTTCAACCGCAACGTTCCGCTTTGTTCATTAATTCATCGTTACCATGATCCCAATACCAGATCATTCGGCCGATACATTGACGCAGGAGCGTCAACAGCTTCACGTAACAGACAAATCCCCCAATAAAAAACGTAAGAACGGCAACCAGACAAAAGATTACGCAGTACGACGCATATTGCGGAACCGTTAAAAAATTCGGCAAAAACCACGCTCCCAAAAAGGAAATCAAAGAATAAAATACGCACCGGTGAATCTTCCTCAGATAGGAAATCGCCATATTCTGCCCTAAAAGCAACGAAAGACGAAAAAGAAAACCAAGCCAGAGCTGCCAGGCAATCAAAAGAAAAAGCGGGCCCAGACTGCAAAACAGCATTGAGAGAAAAAACGCGGCAAACCAGGCGAAACAAAAAAACCAGGCGTTCGGAACAACCCGATTGGGACAAGTCATGCAAAATATCGAACCAACCGTATTCAACAACATTCCGCCCATCATTCCCAAGCCCCCAAGGTAAACAATTTGCGGAATTTCCTCAAAAAAAACCTGTTCGCGAATAAAATCCTGCTGTTCAGCGCCGGACATGGCCTGAAGCGCCGCTACCGATTCCGGAGTCATACTTTCACAAAAAGTTCGAAACGATTCGGAATAACTGCAAAACCAGAACATAGCCCCAATCGTCGTCAAAATACCGGCAACCAGTAAAAAATCAGCCCAGACAAGCAACTGAAATCCTTTCGCCAGCAACCGTAAATCATATGGTTTACACGGAAAAGAAAGCGAATAATTGTTAAAATCCCGAACGACAGGCTGACTGGCAAAAATCCCCAAAACATCATACGGACTATACTGTCGATTCATAATTTAAAATGTCTCCGAAAAAGATATCTTCAAACGACGCAAACTTTATTTTGAAGAGAGTAATTTTGAAAAAAGGAAACTTTCAAAAAAATCCTTCGAAAATTCTCTTCCGCCCCTTACTATATTAATTATAGGCAATTTCCTCTGAAAAGTCAAACAGACGCTCCTGAAAATTTAAGAAAAATTTGGAATTTTGCTAAAAAGTATTCCTCCCCCCCTTTCAAAAGCTAAAATTTCCGCTACAATATATTTTCATTGGTATTTATCATGAATCGTTCATTTCAGTTTTAATCGGATGAACTGGACTTAAATTTAACAGGAGATTTACCGTGGGAACAAAAGTTTCTGGAAAAGGTCGTCGCAAGCTTGGTCGTAAAAAAAGAAAAATGCGTTCGAGAATCCGCCATCGTAAATAATTAAACGCAGGAAAGTTTTTCTCTTTCCCTGCTTCTGATTTTGTCGACGAAGTAAGGAAGATCGAACCGACTTCCCGTACGGCCTGTTTCTTACTGTTTCGGAGCGATTTCAGCGCGGTTGATTTTTCCGATTCGTTTTCCTCTGTACCGACTTGAAAGTACTGGAAATTGTTTATTGTTCTCAAACGGAAAACTTGACTGTTTTAACATAAAATCCGGTGGGAAGAGTCCACTGGATTTTTTTTTGAAAAGGTTTTTCAGATGACTCCACATCCAAATGCGGTTAGCGTTCAGCACCAGAAAAAAAGAATCAACATCGTGGGTGCGCGGGTCCATAATTTGAAAAATATCAATGTTGATATTCCCAGAAACCGTCTGGTCGTCGTCACGGGACCAAGCGGATCGGGTAAGAGTTCTCTCGCATTCGACACGCTCTACGCCGAAGGACAGAGACAATATATTGAAAGCCTTTCCGTTTACTCAAGACAATTCTTTCACCAGATGGAACGTCCCGACGTGGACAGAATCGAAGGACTTCAACCCACGATTTCTATCGACCAGCACTCGGGCGTCAATAATCCCCGAAGCACCGTAGCGACCGTTACGGAAATTTACGATTATCTCCGGCTTCTTTACGCGCGTCTTGGCAAAGCCGTTTGTCCCAAATGCGGGAGACCTATTCGCCCCTTACTTCCCGACCAGATTCTGGACGCTTTGACCAGTTATCCGGAAGGAACGCGCATGATGCTTATGGCCCCAATCGTTCGAAGAAGAAAAGGAAACTGTCTCGACGTCTTTGAACTCATCCGAAAAGCGGGATATGTCCGCGCTCGCGTTGACGGAACGATTATGGAGCTGGAGCATATCCCGCCACAGGATATCCGTCAGCCGCATACGATTGAAGCCGTCGTAGACAGAATCGTTATTCGCGAAGCCGCAAAAACGCGATTGACGGAAAGTCTGAATCTCGCGTTGCGCCATGGAAACGGACAAATCATCGCGACAATCGAACACGCCGCGCCTCAGGGAAACGTTTGGAAAGACAGAATCTTCAGCACTAAAAACGCATGTCCGGTCTGCAACGTCAAATTTGACGCGCTGGAACCTCGAATGTTCAGTTTTAACAGCCCGTACGGAATCTGCGCTACCTGCGAAGGTTTCGGATATCTCGAAAAATTCGATCCGGATCTGGTAATTTCCAACCGCTCTCTTTCGCTGGCTTCAGGCGCTATTGGAATCTGGAAAAATCTTCCAGAACAAACATTGCGCCGATTCAGAACAAAACTTTCCTCAAGTCTGGCCGTTCTGGGAATTCGTTGGAATACTCCGCTTGAACGCCTGGATGAAACGCAAATGGACTTTCTCCTTTACGGTTCCGAAAGCGACCTTTTCGACCTGCACGAATATCTGTCGACTATCTCTGCATTGCGAAACGCTTCAGACTCCTCCGTCGCCTCCATTTCCGGCCTTCAGCTCATTGAGCAGAAAAAAGCGTCCGACGCGCAGGAAAAAGCGGCAATGAAAGGAACGTTCAAACCTTCCGAGATTAAGGGCGACGACGTCGTGTCCGTCGTACTGAAAGCCTCTTTTAACGATGAAGACGAAGAGTTGCCCGCTTTCAGATCTCTCAAAAACGTCAAGTCTCCTCAATCCGCAAAATCAACCGACGCTTTGCGTTCAAACGCCTGTCGGCCGGACGGCGAACCCGGCGCCGCCAAAGAAACGGTCTCCGTACTGGACGCCTCGGAAGCCGCGGCCGCAAACGCCTCGGACGATTCAATGATCGACTATTCCGCGAACATGGCGGTTCAGGATTCCTCTTCGCTCTCGTTTTCCAACCTCTCAAGTCAGGCGACGCGCACATCCGTTTTACGTAAATTACCGCGAATAGGCGAAAAAGTTGAAGGGATTTTCGATCTGCTTAACGACGAATACCAGAACGGAAGTTCAACTTCTTTCCGCGTCACCCTCGACTCGTGCCGCGGTCGGGTCACATGTCCGGTCTGTCACGGCGCGCGACTCCGAAAAGAAGCGTTGAACGTCCGAATAGGCAACCAGAACGACAACGATTTCATGCGTCCCAAAACGATTCAGGAACTCGTTGCGTTAAGCGTCATCGACGCTCTGAAATTTTTTCGGAATCTGAAATTCCACGAGGAAAACGAATTTCCCATCGCGGACCCGCTTATTTCCCAAATTATTCCCCGTTTGGAATTTCTTGAACACGTAGGTTTGGGATACCTTACTCTCGACCGTTCGGCCGACACGCTCTCCGGCGGAGAACTCCAGCGGGTACGGTTAGCGGGCGGTCTCGGTTCCGGTCTTGTCGGGGTCTGCTACATTCTGGACGAACCCTCAATCGGCCTCCATCCGCGTGACAATCAGCGTCTGATCGACACGCTTCGTCAACTCCAGCGCATGGACAATACGGTTCTTGTCGTTGAACACGACGATGCAATTATGCGCCAGTCCGACTGGATTATCGACGTTGGTCCCGGCGCCGGAATCCATGGAGGAAGTATCGTTGCGGAAGGTTCTCCGGAGACAATCCAGAATCATCCGCGATCCTTAACGGGAAAATACCTTCGCGAACAGCTCCAATATCATCTACGCGGCAAACGCCGTTCGATAAATACCCGCACGAGATTTCTCACCATCGAAGACGTAACGACCAACAACCTGAAGCATGTGACCGCGGAATTTCCGCTGAATCGTTTCGTCTGCATCACAGGGGTAAGCGGATCTGGGAAAAGCTCGCTCGTAAACAAAACTCTGGCCCCCGCCGTTATTCGAAAGCTCGGCGGAGTCTCGGCCAAGCCTGGACCATACGGGAATCTTAAGGGAGCAAACCGTATTGAAAAAGTAATATCAGAACAGGGCTTTGAAGTACAGCGAAT
>CAZWOV010000087.1:0-9428 GCA_964635645.1 uncultured Planctomycetaceae bacterium
ATTATCGAGGACGTTCAGGCTAACGCGCCCGACGAGTATTTTGAGAAGATTGAGTACGCGAGGCCGTCAATGAAGAATGGAAAGCCCGTTCGATACAGTTCGGCGATTCCTCTTTTTAACCGACCGGCGAAAGAACGCGGTAATTTCTTTTATTTGAAGGGCGTTGCGCGTCGGATTCTTCCGATTCGCGTGGAGGACGAGGATATTAATCAGCGTTTCGGTATCGATCATTACTACGAGGTTTTCCTGTTTCCGGATGAAACGCCTGAAACGCCTCTGGTCGTGTTGGTTCCCGAGTTGCCGCCGGGCGTGAAACCGGGAAGCGATATGGGCTATTATGTTGAACTGGCGGTTCCCGCTTTTCTTTTCAATACCTGGAGTTATGAAAAGGGTGAAACGGAGGATGGAAAACCAATTCGCCGTCTGGCTCCGCTTTTAATTGGGGGGACGCCTGCGCGTACGGTTTCCTCCGTTTACACGCCGGACCTTTACTGGTTTTACGTCATTGGTTCCGTTGTGTTCGGCCTCTTTTTCTTCCTTTCGGTTTTTCTGTTTATTCAGAGCGGAAAAAATGACCGGGAATATGCCAGAAACCGTCAAAAAAGCTATTCGCTGCCCGAGGGGGTGGATTTCAGGGATGAAATGGAACAGACTCCCAAAGAAAAAGAAATCGGGTTTGACGAATGGGTAAGACGGAATAAACAGAGCTGATTCCGCCGTCGTATCGGAAAGCAAGGTCGGAGAAATAAAAGAAAAATTAAAACGGGTAACGAATGAAGGGCGTCCGCCAATTCGAAAATGAATTTCAAGACGCCCTTGATTCGTTATTTATTTATGTTGAAGAAGCCAAAAACGCTTCCTGATTACCGGGATTTTCGGTTATTTAATGGAGTTCCGCCAGAGCGGCTAAAGGGTTAATCGGTCGCTTCGGAATTTAACGCCGGAGCAATTTCAGATTTTGCGGTCCGCGAAGACCCGGATTAACGTCCAGGGCGTTGCGGAAAGCGCGCAGGGCAAGCGCTGTGCGGCCAAATTCGATATGAACGTTGCCAAGCAGCACGTATGCGTTAAAGTGAAACGGATTCAGGTCGAGGGTCTTCTCAAGATCCTCAAGCGCAAATTTAAATTCGCCAAGTTCGAACCAGGCTCTGGCGCGCTGAAACCAGACTTCTGCAAATTTTGGCGTTTTTTCAAGCTGAAGAGACGCATAAGTCACCGTCTTTACCGCCTCGCCGTTGGCGGTAAGGCGTATCAGATTCTGAAGAGCCCGCTGGTCGTCTTCGTCGCCGTCGCGGCGCCACACGTTGCGTATTGCGTTTTCCGCAAGAGTCGCCGTCGCACGGTCGCCGTCCGTAAGCAATGAAGCCAGTATCGCGTTTGAACTCATGTTTCCGATGAGTCCAAGCGCAAGCGCCGCCGCCCGGCGAACGTTTAAATCGCAATGGCGCGCAAGATGTTCAAGAGCGCCGACCGAATAGCGGCAACTGACTGAGCGTTCAAAATCCGATATATTCGCCTGTTCGAGGTAACGCCGGTAAAAGTCCAGCAGAATTGGGGAGCGACTACATCGACAATTCACGTAAAGATTCCTTTCTTTGAAAACAAGTTTAACGCCTCGTAAATGAAGAGCTCATTTCTTCTATTGTTATTCTACTCTGGAAACGTCGAATCGGCAAATATATTTTAACCCTTTTTCACCATATTTTCAAAATCATTTTGGCGTTTTGACGATCGGAGAAAACAGAGCGGATACGTTATTTTTTATCTGTAAGAAGTTTGGGCAATTCAGATAATATGAGACTGGAGAAACTTAATTTTCCGACATGAATATGAAAATTTTCGACTCTTTGAGCGGTATTATTCTTAATCGGGCCGCTTTGGTTTGAGAATCTCTTTTATTGGCGTTGACTGTCGTTAATTTCTTGACGTATGAAATTTCTGGCAAGAATTACTCTTTTTTTCCGCATATTTTACCGTGAAAATCTTTCTAATCGTTAAATTTTAACATACCGTTAAATTTATTTCAATTATTATCGCTGTTTTAGGTGGAATTTCTATAATTTTATGAAAATATGTCCGATGAAGAAATGGATACCATTATAGGACGTTTTTTAAGCGTTCGGTATTCAATACATTTCCCGTATTTAGAATTCACTGTTTAGAAGGATTCGACACATGGAAGGTAATTTAAGAAAAAGATTTTCATTGTCGTCATGGATGGCGGCAGGAACGGCTGCTCTTGGTTTGAGCAGTTTGTTGGGGATGAGCGCTCAAGCTGCTACGATTAACGACGCCAGTACCTCGCTCAACGGTATTTACGGTACAGACGCCAAAGTATACAATCTTAATCCCGGAGGAAACCCGGATATTGGGATGAGCGATCGTTCCGAGGACGTCTATCAGTTTACAGGAACAAACTTTACGGTTGGTTCTGAAGGCGGTCAGACGATTTTTGCATGGAAAACTGCATTCGGTGAACGCGATTCCGGCGACAGCGTTACGATGGATATTGTCGGCGGTACGAACATCTTCGACAACCAGGGAATTTACATTGGCGCCCGCGCGGAAGGTCAGGGCGGAAACGCTACCCTGAACATTCGCGACGGAAATAATGTTTTTACCCAGCGCGTCATTATTGGCGGCGAGGGTAAAGGTTCCGACGGCGGGACTGGACATTCTACCGTTAATATCTCCGGCGGTACGAACATTTTCACGTATAACAAGAAAATGGACTGGCAGGAAACCGTTTCGGTACGGGATAAAACCTACCAGATCAAAAGTTTTACGGGAGATTACAGTAAACATCTTGGAAACGGCGTTTACGCAAATACGACCGGCGGCGACGCCAACATGACGGAAGGCGCCTACGGCTCCGTCAACATGTACAACTACTACAACAATTACTACGGCGTCTACATTTCGGCCATGGGCGAAGGCGGTCAGACGCTTGGCGCCGACCTGAACATTTCCGGCGGACGCAACATTTTCAACGTTGCGACGTACATCGGCGGCGGTTACGATCTGGAACCTTACGGAAGCGTTAATTCCAGCTCAAACGACGACGACGTCGTTAAGGGCGGTACGAATACGATTAACATTTCCGGCGGTTTTACCAATTTCGCATCCAGAACCTATTTTGGAGCGCAGGAAAGCTCCACGACCATTAACCTCACCGGACGCGGAACCACTTACTTCATGGGAACCAACATCTCCGAGGATATGGATCTGGCTCTGGCGAATACGACGCTGGAAACGCCCGCAAGTTATCCTTCGTTTTCCAACGCATACAAAGGCGGAGACCTTCCCTATGCGTTTATCGGGGGCAAGGATGGAACGGTTGTCTTGAATATCAGCGGATACAACGATAACATGACCGCGGCCGATTTCCAGACTACCGCGTTTTTCGGCGGAGCCGACGAACGATGGCTGGCTGGCGACCAGTACCGGGAGGAAGACGTTTTTGGCGAAGGTTCCACGGAAAAAGTCTATAATTTCCGAGACGGCGAGTGGGATAATTTCAGTAACGGTATTCGCCGAGACAGCGGCGTTGCCACGGTGAACCTGAACGCTGGAAAACTCAATATCGGATACGTCAACACGACTCCG
The DNA here is from genome assembly GCA_964635645.1 of uncultured Planctomycetaceae bacterium. Classification (GTDB taxonomy): domain Bacteria; phylum Planctomycetota; class Planctomycetia; order Pirellulales; family Thermoguttaceae; genus RGIG3701. The sequence goes on from CAZWOV010000087.1 coordinate 3,607, forward strand.
ATCGTGGCGCAGCGCAACGTGGACAACTGGAATTACTCCCAGACCAATCCGCAGGGCGTCGTTTACGAACCCACGTGGTATCAGCAGCGTTACGAGCAGGTCCGTCTGATTGGCGCGGCTTCCGGTTCTACCTTCATTGCGAACGGCGGGCGGATTCAGTTTGACGTCGCCATTCATGCAGAGCAGGCGGACGCTATTCAGAGCGCTAAAAACGAGTGGATTTCCGCCGACGGTACGAAAGCCGACTGGAAAACGGTCGCTTACGATAAAAACAATCCTGGAAACGCGCAGGGCGCTTTCGGATATTCCGGATATTTTACGGATGAAGTTACCGACTACGTCAAAAATGCAAACGGCGAAGACGTGCTGGTCATGGAAGCCGGTATGATTGCCTTCGATCAGATTCGTATTTCCGCCAATACCGATATTACTCTCGGCGGTTTGGGAAACATGATGGTTCGTTCGGAAACGGCTCCGGCCGAAGGCGAAACGTCCATCATTTACGGACAGAAGGAATTCTACACTACCCCGGTGTTTGTCGATACGACCGACGCGAAGTTCACGACGACCGACGTCGAATATGAGAATACCTACGACAATGACGTCTGGGAAGGCGCGAAGCCCGTTCATGGCGAAACCACGGACGTTGCCGTTGACCTTGCCAAGTCTTCTTCCGCCGTTACGGATTCTGTTTTTGAAAAGACCGTTTACGATAAATGGCTTTACAAAATCACCCTGGAAGACGCCGACCCGGCTCTTGATACCACTACCGGTATCGATTCAAATCAGGTGCGTCTCCACGTCGAATTCAAAGGTTTGGATGAAAATCTGGTCGGAAATATGGCGGGGAACCGCGACACGTTTAAGGAAGTTCTGCTCAACGGGAATAATCCCGCAAGCGAACATTACGCGCCGCAGGTCTACGACGCCATCGAACAGATTGTCTCCTCCTCGCAGACCGCCGGAGAAGCCGCCGAGAACTTCGACCAGCTCGTGGGAGCCGGTTACGGAAACTACGCCGCCGCCCAGGTCCGCCGCGTCTCCACCTTCAACACCATGCTGGCCGACCAGATTGTGGCTTCGGATATCTGCCTCAAGAACCTGCGCGGAAATCCGCAGCGCGACGAATGCGGAAACTGCCGCAACTGGACCGCATGGGCGCATTTCTACACGGACAGCGGTTTTGTTAACCAGCGTAAATACATCAGCGAATACGATACCAACACCACCGGCGGTATGTTCGCGATGGACTGGACGAACTGCGAATCCGCGCACTTTGGAATGTTCTTCGACTATGCGCACACCGACGTCGCCACTCATGCCAATATGGGCTACACGTCGATCGAGTCGGACAACTACACCCTCGGCGTCTACGCCAAATGGCTCGGCCTGATGTGCACCGGAGGATACGGAAGCCTGATCGCCAGCGTTTCGTGGTCCGACATGGATTCGACCCGCGAGCTGTATCTTGACGATACGTTCAAAGGCTCCACGGATGGAATTCTGCCCTCGATCTTCTACGAAAGAGGATGGGTTTTCTTCCTTAACGACAAATTCAGTATCAATCCTTACTTCGGTCTCCAGTACGTTTACTTCGGAAACGACGCTTTCACGGAAGAAGGTTGGGATGAATCCGGAGATCCGAGTCCCCTCGCCCTCAGCGTCGGCGACATTGATCATCATTCGCTCCGCACGCTGGTCGGTATGAGAATTTCCCGCGACTGGATGCTGGGAATGGCTCAGGACCGTCGGTTGACCACCAGAATTAAGGGCGCGTGGATGCACGACCTTCTCAGTCAGTGCGATCCTACCTACGACGTTTCTCACGTCGGATATCCTGAATTCCCCGTCTGGAACATCAAAGGAAACAATGCCGGCCGCGACTGGGCGATCCTTGGCGCCGGTATCGATTTCAACGCAACGTCGAGACTCTCCTTCCTGGTTGATTACAATATCTATGTGAATGAATACACGACGATTCATTCGGGTATGGCTACGATGAGATTCTCATTCTAATAAAATTACTGATACGGGAAATGGATCCCCGGCGTTTGCCGGGGATCTTTTTGCTTTTGAAACGCGGGCTTTTCCGGAGGCGGAGAGACGCTTATCTGAATTTTTCCCGAACAGATTGAAGTATTCTGCAAAAAAAGTCAAAAAGTTACCGCGCCCCCCCTTGCGGAAAAATAAAAATCGACTATACTTCTCTATATAAAATCTGATTTGATTTGGTTTTATTTGGGCGTTTAGCTCAGTTGGTTAGAGCGCCGTGCTCACACCGCGGAGGTCACTGATTCGAGTTCAGTAACGCCCATTACGGTTTCACTTCGTGTTTTGCGGGGTGAAACTTTTTTTATGCCTCTGTTTGTTTGACTCTGTCAGGTCTGAAGACGCCCGGGGCGGGGAGACGGCGAAACTTCTTCAAACGAGAATTTCAAAATCCGCGTCTTTTTCTGTGAATTTTCCGGAGTCTGGGGGCTGGCCGAACATCTGAAATTCCGTTGAAGACCTTAAGAAACGATTGCCCGAAACGGGACGTTCCCGGCGCCTGGCCGTCCGGCGGCCGGTCGTTCCGCGTCTGTCCGGGTGCAAAGTCTGTCGGCGTTCCGCGTCCGGGCCGGTTGAATGAAGAAGCGTGGGCGAAATCCGGGCCGACGGTGAAAGCGGGCGAAAGGCGCGTTCATTGGCGGGCGTTTGGACGGTTCGCGCCGCAGGGCCGTCGAGTTCCGCACCCCGTTCCGGTTTCGTTCTGTGCGTAATGAAATTCTTTATCTCGTTCCCGTTTGCGGTTTTGCAATAAAAAAACAGACGAAAGACGCACGTCTTCCGTCTGCAAAATCAGATGACCGATTGAAAAGCGTTAGTTCTTGCGGTTCCGACGGGTCAGGAAGCCGATTCCCAGTCCGCCGAGGACCAGAAGCGCCCAGGAGGCCGGTTCGGGAACCGCGTTCGCGCCGGCAATCGAGAGAACGATGCTGCCGTTTTCAAGCTGGCTGAGCGTAAGCTGCGGCAAAATCTCCAGGTTCGACGCGACGGAATCAATAATACTCACGTCCCAATTCGAAAGGTTGGTCTGCTTACTGATATTCTGACCGGAGAAGAGAACCACTTCTTCCGCGTCGGTATAGGAAACAACCGCGTCGTCGAATGCAATGACGATATGCGCGGTATCGGCGTTAAATTGGATATCGCCGCCAACGTTGACGCCGTCGGCGTCAATACTTTCGAAAATCACGGAACCGTCGATGTTCAGATTTCCGCCGATGGCCGTGTTTTCCGTCGCGGCGACCGAGGCGTAATTATTCACCGTGAGGTTTTGACCGATCGCGCCGTCGATTCTCAAAGAGCCGGAGCCCGCGACGGCGAGGCTGGAGGTAAGAAGGTTTTTGCCGGAAAGTCCGGAGTTGCCCAGAGCCGTAATCGTGACGGAATCGCCTTTGGCGGCGAGAACCGGCGCGTCATTGGGCTTTGCAGGCTCGACGTCGGTTGCCGGGACGTCGTTGATTTTGAGAACGACGTTGTTCAGCGTGAGATTTTCCGCGTCGGAAATAAGCGTCTGATCGCCGGAAAGCGTACGGCTCGTTAAAGAGTTGGACCTGATCGTAAGGTTGGCGGGAACGGCAACCGTTCCTCCCGCGACGCCGTTGTTGGTCATTTCGACGACGTCGTTCGCCTGAACCGTTCCCAGACCTTTGAGCGAGTTGCCGTCTTTCTGGTACTCCTCATTGCGGTAGAGAACAAAATCTCCGCAATCGATCATCGCCCATTCGATTCCGCTGGTTAAAAACTGATTCACAAAACGTTTGTTTTCTACGCCGCTGTTTGGCGTTAAGATCAGAGAACTCGTCATGTTTTCCAGGTAATTGGCGTTGGCAATAGGGATTATGCCGGAGGTTTGATTGTTATGGTCAAAAATGATATTAATAGAGTTCGTTCCGTCGTCGGTGAAGACGAAATCCGTTTTGGCTCTATACTCTTCCGGATCGCTGACGCCCATTTCCATTTTGCTGTTCTGAATATAGAAATGTCCCAGATCAAACTTGGTTCCATTCGTCATGTCGATGGTAAGCGCGGCGTCGCCGCTCAGAGCTAACGAGGCGATAAAGGATTGAGAGCCGGCTTCAAACGTAACCGAAGAGCCGGAAATCGCCAGTTTGTTGGCTTCAATACCGCCGTCGAAAGAATAGGTTCCCGTTCCCTCGAACGAAGTAAGGCCGTTTGTGAAAGTAACGGGAGAGTCGCTGGACACGGATTTCCAGTTGGGATGAGTCTTGATATCGTTCTTGACAGGGTCGAGACCTTTATCGACGTTTTCGAAGGTATTTCCTGAAAAAACGGCGGAGGAACCGTCGCCGGTGAAGTAGAGGTTGCCGTTGCCGTTCTCGATATAAATTGCGCCAGCGCCGTATTTTCCGGCGATCGTATTGTTTTTGAATTCCGTCGTTCCGGAAATATAGACGTCGTTTGACGCCTGGATAACGGAACCGGACTGGTACATCTTGGTGAAATAATGAGCTTCGCCCTTGACGGTATTATTATTGAACTGATTATTTCCGGAGATTGTAATATCCCCTCCCGACGAGGATGAAAATACCGCGCTTCCCATATCGGCAGAGTTGTTGTTGAAGACGTTCGTCCCCTCGACGACAAGTTCTCCGTGATAGCCGTTGAAACCAACGATAGTAGCTCCCTGGTACGCGTAGTTGTTCGTGAAGGTATTGTTTCCCTTAATGGTCATCGTCGGATATTCCAGACTGCTGAGCCAGCCGCAGGAGAAGACGGCGCAGGAACCTTTGGTCGCTTTATTGCCGTCGAAGACGAAGGTTCCGTCTACGGTAATACTGCTGTTGGTGCGAACGACGGATTTTTCCTCGGCCTGGCAGCCGATGATCTGCATATTGCCCGTTAATTCTACTGCGCGATCGGAAACGATAAAGCCGGCCAGATTGCCGAATTCGCCGTAACCGTTCTTAACGATGACGTCTTCGCCGTGAATTTTAATCAAACCTTCGCCGCTTCCATAGAACACGTGTTTAATCAATCTGTTTTCGCCGTTAAGGTTCAGCGTACGCCAGGTTCCTGGTTTGTCGGATTTTATTGTCAGAGAGACGTCCGATCCGGACAGGTAGACGCCGCCGGGTTCCGTAATATCGGAGGAGATAACGGCGGTGTTGCCGGACCACTGGCTCCCAACCGCGGCAAGATTAGCGCCGGAAGCGATGGGTTGGTTTTGTGAATCAACAATAGTAACTTGTGCGCAAAGGTCGGCGATCGGCAACATTGCACCTGTCAAAGCAAAAGCTGAAAGAGCGCGACGAAGTTTGCTCAACTGGCTTTTCATGATATGTTTCCTTTATAAATTTGTAAATTGACTGATTAGAACATCATAGCGACGATAAGGATACGCGCCGAATCAATGAAAATATCGAAATTAATTAATAATTTCATTGATTTTTTTCCAACGGCCTATTGAAGGTTACCTATTCTGCCTAATTTAACCCTAAAATATCGATAACTTCTTCTATTTATTGATTATTTTTCAATAAGCCGTCCTTACGGATATTTGTTAAAAAGCGCGTTTTCCATAATCGCTATTTTGTTTTTTTAATTGACGCAAAAAAAAAGTCAATAAGACGCAACGGGAATTTCAAAAAATTTTTAACAAAAAAACAGAAAATTTCCAGATAAAGAAACGATTTTACTGAAAACGAAAGAATTTCTATATTTACGGATTAAAATGCCGGAGAGATAGAGAATATCCAGAGAAAAAGACATAAAAAAATTCAGCGCGTATCTACGAACTGAAATATCAAATGGGCACG
>CAZWOV010000088.1:0-9396 GCA_964635645.1 uncultured Planctomycetaceae bacterium
GGGCGATGAAAACGCGACGGACGCGGGAAACGCCGCGGGCGATGAAAACGCGACGAACGCGGGAAACGCCGCGGGCGATGAAAACGCGACGGACGCGGGAAACGCCGCGGGAGATGAAAACGCCGCAGGTCAAACGGTTCCCGCAAAGTAAAAAATACGCGGCCCTTTACGCCCGCGTCGGTTTTGTTCACAAAAGAAAGGAATCTTTCAATGAAATCAGAAAAAAACGATAAAAAAAGCGACGGGAAAAAATGCTCTTCCAAATCTCATTGCGCGGCGACCGCCTCCAAAAATTCGCAAACGCTCTGCGAATGCGAACCGCAAACGGGAAATGAAAAAGTCGCTCCCAACGAACAGTCCGCTCCCACTCTGTATCGACAGGTCAATCTTTCCGTTTCACGAATCAGAAACGGGATTCAGACGGACGTTCGAATTCATCACGAAACCGGAAAACCAACCGATATTTACGTTTCCCAGGGAGACGAGGCCTGGACGCTCACGCCGGACGAACTCGACCAGTTGCCCAAACCTCTTGAAGAGGAGGTAAAAGCGCTTCTGACTCCCGAATACGCTAATACGGGTCATTCGCGGCTGAAATTTGGAGCGGATGAGAAAAAAGAAAAAAAGAAACTCCGCTCTTAAACTCAAATAAAATCCCGATGGAAATACCGAGCGTGGAACGCCCCGTCTTAAAATACGAGCGTCCCCGTCCAATCGTCTCCATTTCCGTCGCGGATAAATAAAAAATGCGGGACGTAAAAACGCCCCGCATTCGTTTGCATTCGGAAAGATTATTGAATAAATTTTATCTTTTCCACCAGCGTCTTTACCGTGCCGTCAGGCTCTCTTTCGCCAGTGCAGATTCCAACCATCTTCAGAACGTAACGGTATTTCAAACTCGTGCGTCCGGGTCCGCCCCAACCAAGCTCGATCTCAAAATCATCCTTGGCTCCGGCGGCGTTGCCCATCGCCGCGCGCACCTTGGCGCGCACGTCCGCTTCGTCCGGATCGGAAGCAGTTCTCATTTTGCACCGTTTATCGCCGACGAAAACGCCCTGAAGGTCGCCGTCGGTATTACTGACGAGCGTCACCCGCAAAGGTTTCGGCATTAAATCATTCTGCTGCGATTGAGCGGAACCGGGTCTCGGCAAACGAAGGTAAAAATCCCCTTCCGGGTCGACAATATTCAACGTCAGAATAAAGAAGATCAAAAGCTGGAACACCATGTCGATCATTGGCGTCATATCGCTTTTTGCACTCATTTCATCACTACTTTTGCGTTTCATCTTCTTCAACCTTCCTGAATCAGTTCACCTTAGCCGTCGCGCGAAGCGCAAAGTTCTCAATGTCGGCTTCCTGACACGTATGGATGACTTTGTTGACAAAACCAATCGGCGTGTCTTTATCGGCGCGCAGAATAACCGTCATGTCCTTTGCGGATTTCTTCTTTTCGTTCTTCACAAATTTGACTTCTTTATCCAAAGCGGCCTTGAGACGTTTGAAGTCCTTCTCGCCCATGAACTCGTCGGCTCCAATCAGCACGCTGTATTCGCGGGCCTTGCCCTCCTGCTTCGCGATCTGCAAAGTGACGGCGTCGGGGACCGGCTGTTCCGGCGGCTTGACAATATCGTTCTCCGGCAGCTTGACGCGGGCGTTCTGGTCGGCGTCCGCAAAGTTAATCAAAATCATGAAGAAAATAAGCAGCTGAAACACCATGTCGATCATCGGCGTCATATCGCTTTCAGGATCCGCTCCACCACTTTTTCTTTTCGCCATGGTTACCTCCTTCCAGGTATTAACAGTTTATGAAATTACCTGAATAAATCATTTTTTCGAGGCGGCGGCAAGGAGTTTGCCGATCAGATCTTCACTGATGGAACCCGTTTCAAAAACGATACGGTCCATACGGTTTTTGAGGAAAAGGAAGAGGCAGGAAGCCGGAATCGCGACGATAAGACCAACGAGCGTGGTGAACATAGCGGTTGAAATACCGCCGGCAAGCTCGTTCGGTTTCGGCGCGGCCGTCGCCGTAGCGATAACCTGGAAGGACATGATCATCCCGTGAACCGTTCCGAGCAGTCCAACGCTGGTGGACGTCGCGGCAATCAGCCCGATATAGCTCAAACCCTGAGCGTAACCCATTGAAATATCGTCGGAGGTTTCTTCCATGGCGGCGACGGATTTATCGTATCCGGAAGCGACTTTCGCCATACCCGCGGCCAAAACGCGGCCAAGATACGAGTCGTCTTCTTTAACCAGCTCGTACGCTTCGGAGAACTGGCGGTTCGTCACGAGTTCTTCAAACTGAGCCTGAAGATCTGCCGGAACGTTTACCGAAGGACGCATCACCATGTAGTATTTGAACCCCATCGCAACCAGAGCGAAGGAAATTCCGAGGAAAACGAAACTGTAAAGCGGCCCCAACGAAGTATAGGTCCACATGAGAAGACTTTGTTTTTTGGGGCCGTCGTCGCCCGCCGCGTCGTCGTCCGCGGCCATCGCGACCTGGGCGTCGCCAAACGTCGCCACAGAAAACGCGGCAGTCGGAATACCAATCATTGCGACAAAATAAATAGCCGCAGCCAACCAGGTTAACAAAGTTCTTTCCTTCATTATTTCCTCCAACGAAATGTAAATAAAGTTAATTTGAGTTTGCCTTTTAACGTTTAACCACAAAAAAACTCAAGGAATCCCCCCTTAACGTTTTCCAGCAGAGACGTATTATATAGTTTACCCGAAATACCAAAAATATCAATCGGGGAGCGTAAAAAATTCTCAAAATTTTCAAAAAATTTTGAGAATTTTGAGAATTTCCGGCATAATCGATGAACAAATTTTTCCAGGCGGCGTCAAATCGAAAAAACTTCTGGAATAATCAACGGGAACAGAAAAACGCCGGCGTTTCCCATTCCCGTTGGATTTTTGCATTTCAAATCAATGGATTATTTTCCTTTTTTACCTCCGCCGTAACGCGCGGCTTTAATCGCTTCCAGTTCGCCGGCGCGCTGTTCGTCGCGCAATTCCACGCGGAAGATCTGAATCATCGCGTCGAGAGCTTCAACGTGGAGCTGTTTGTTTCCGTTGTAGAGCAGATGCGTGTGCATATAGGCGATCGCGGCGTCCTTCGGTTTTTTGGTTTTGAGCAGAACGTAACCGAGCGCATTGTAGAGGTTCGCATTAAGCGGATCTTCCTGCGCAATTTTGTTTGCGTCAAATATTTTCTGGATATCCGCGGCGGCCTGATCTCCTTTGCCTTTCAGAACCAGCGCGCGGGCAAGACCGCAACTGGCTTTGACTTCCATTTCTCCCTTGACGCCTTCAAGCTCCTGATTGCGGAGCATTTGGAGAACTTCCTTGAAAGCCTTTTCCGCTTCGTCGGCGGAGCCTTTCTGGTTGGCGATCGTTCCAAAACCAATCAGGCCGCGCGCCTTGAGAATCGGAGAATCTTTGGCTTTCTGCAGCATCGAAAACGCGCCGGACGCTTTTTTCAGAGCTTCGTCGGAACCAATGAGCATGTTCAGGTTTCCGTAAAGCTCCGACAATTCGTAGAAACGATAGTATTCCTGATTTTCCTTATTTTTGAAATAGCTATCCATTTTTTCAATAGCTTTGGTAATCGGCAGGGAACCGCTGAAGGCCTGTCCCGCAAAAGCGCGAATCATCAGAAATTCGCATTCTTTTTTCATGTTTGGGGTAAGCTGTTCGGGATCAATGTTTTTGAGTTCGTCCAGCAAGTCCTCAAAACGCGAATCTTCCAGGTACGTGCGCGCGTTGTTAAGTTCGGCGGGTTCTCCGTTGAATCGAATACCGGCAATATCTCCGACGGGAATTTTTTCGGTAGTACCGCCGGCCTCCACCACGATGACGTCGCGTCCCATCTTCGAAATCTGGGCATTCCTCACCAAATCGCCGCTGTGGCGCGTAATATGGCACCGTTCTTCCTGGGCGTAAACGCTGGTAATAACCAGCATGGCAATAGCGAAAACGCAGCCGGCCAAAATCCGTTTCATATTTGATTCTCCTTTATTGATCGAGACCGAATCGGTCTTTTTCTTCTGATTTGAAATAAGCAAAAATTTTATCCAGCCCCGGCGCCGCGGAAACCCCCGACGCCGGGAATCGGCGAATCGTCATTCTTCGCCGGTCGGCTTTTTCACGACCTTTTTGACGACCTTCTTCACCGCGGGCGCACCGTCGTTCGGAGCCGCGTCGTTTTCAGAGCGCTTCACGACTTTTTTCACGACCTTCTTAACCGCCGGTTTCGCGGCGGAGTCGGAAGCGGGAGCGGCGGGAGCGGGAGCGGTCTTTTTCACGACCTTCTTGACCGCCGTCTCGGAAACGGCCGGAGCGTTGGCGTTGGCCTCGGCTTTGGGTTTCGAAGTTTTCGGAGCCGCCGCCGGAGCGCCAAAGTCAAAATTAAAGGCGGGAGCGGGTTCTTCCTCTTTCTCTTCTTCAACAATGACCGGCGCGTCGCCGATTCCAAGGGACGCAAACGCATTCGCCCCCGCTTTGTCGTCGACGACCTCGTCGCCGATTCCCAGCGAGACGGGTTTCGAATCGGCGGACGCGGTCTGAAATCCGGAGGCTTCCGTCGGAACTTTCGTCTGCGCCAAAAGCGCTTTACGGCGTTTTGCAGAGCGCGAATTTCCGGTGCGCATGATGAAGAAAAGCACAATCAGACCCGCGGCGCCGCCGACGCCGTACCATATGTACAGCACGTAGGCGGGAGTCGGTTCCGCTTTCGGAGTCATCATCTTGCGGGCAAAATCATCTTCCCTGGCAAGACGGGAATTTTCAATACCCATCAGCTGTTCGTTGTCTTCGATCTGCGCGGCGGTAAAGGAGTCCGCGTCAACCGGCGTATCTTCCACGACTTCGCGCGTCCAGTTGGCAAATCCCGTCGGTTCCTCGCCGCGCGCTTCCTGAATCTTCTTCAAAAGCGCTTCGTATTTCCCAATCAGAGGCGCGTAAACGACGCCGTCCTTTTCAAAATACTCGTCCGTCGGCATGCCTTCCGCGTCGAGTTTCGGGACGGAACCGCCGTAGTCGTCGTCCGACCCGGTACTGGCGTCAAATCTGGCGCGGATGGTATTGAACGCCATATCGATCGCCTGTTTGCCGCTCGCGTCGGAGTATCCGCCCTTGGTCTGGCCGTAAAGATAAACGGTCTCCACCTCGCGCAGCGTCGCGTAGTAGTAAAGCCAGCGTTTCTGCACGTAAGTATTCCGATCAATTTCCACGCCCTTCATTTCCTTCGGGTCGTACGGAAGGATGAAGTTGCTCAACCCGCGCGTAATACCGGACCAGCCGCGGACAAGAACGGATTTCTTGTCGGCGCTTCGGATACCCGCGCGCGCCTGGACCAGAAGATTACCCTTGAGTTTCATGTCGTCCGTAACGGAACGCGACCAGGCGACGTACATATTGAGGAGCCGATACTGGAGCGCGACCAGCCCGGGTTTCGCCGTCAGAACCGCGCGGTAATGCTTGTCCGCGTTTTCATAATCGCCGAGAGCTTCGTACGTCTCCGCGATCTTGCGATGAAGTCCAAACGTGAGATTGGCGATTTTTTCGTCGTCGGCGTTGGAAACGAAATTCGGATCGTCCTTCATGCGTCCAAGCATCGTTTCGTACGTCGTAATGGCCGCCGCGTAGTATTTCTTCGTTTCTTCGTTCATGACGGCGTCCGCGCCGCTCTCCTGACTTCCTTCCGCCAGAGAGACGAACGTCTGCGCTATCCAGTTCAAGGAAGCGTACGAATTACCGTTTTCGCGGGCCTGAATGCGTTTCAGGAATTCTTCAAAGCCTTTCTGAACCGTAGCGACCTTGGCCAGAGTCTCCTTATCGCCGCTGGCCACCATACTCTGGAGGTTGTCGCGAAGCTGAACGCCCAAACTCATGTATTTGCGCGTGAGTTTCTCGTCCATGTCGCCTCCGGAATCCGACTCGGCAAGTTTTTCCAGACGGTCCATGGCGTCAAACGCCTTGTCCATGTCGTTTTCGGAGACAAACGCAACCAGCGCGATGTTCAGAATACGGTCCTTCCGCGCGTCCGTGACCGTGGGATGTCCGTCGCACAGGAGTTTGTAGGGGCCGATTTTCTCGTCCAGGAGCCAGACGATCGCGTTTTTGTTATCGCCGCGGCGGGAATAGCTTTCGCAGAGCGTCATGGCGGCCGCGAGTACGGTGTCGGTCACGTCGTCGGCGGATTTGACCTGCTTACGGAGTTTCTGCGCGCCGCTTTCAAGCAGCTTGAGCGCCAGCTTCTGGTACTCGTCCGCCTGTTTGAGAGTAAACGGTTTGCTGTCCTCGTCGGCGCGTTTGAACTCGATGTACATATTCCACAAACTGAACCCGATGGACAGCTCCAACGCCGCGCGGTTTTCATTGTCCGCGGGAATCTTCTCAATGTAGCGCTGAGCCAGATCGACCGCTCCGACCATGAGGCAGAGTTTGCAGAGTCTTTCCCATTCATAGGACGTCGGATCCTTCTTGATCGGTTTTGGAATCTCCGCGCCCGTGTCGTCCGTTTCATTAAGTCCGTATTTCGCGGGTTCGGCCAGCATCGTAACCTTCAGTTCAATGCACGACGCCAGAAGTTCCAGTTCGCCGCGGAACATTTCAATGACGTCCGCCTGTTTCAGGTCAACGGCTCCCGATTGCATCTGCTTTTTGAGAGAACGGTACTCGTTTACGATCAGGGCGTTCAGGTACGCAAGTTCGTAGTAGAGGGCGTTGGAGGCCTGCATGGAGCTTGCGTACCGTTTGGCGATGAAGTCCAGCAGAGCGATAGCTTCGTACTGCTGTCCCAGAACGTAATGAATCTGAGCGCGGTAAAAGCGGTCGATCGTCAGAATCTCAATCTGGCGCGCGCGCAGAATCTCCGATTTCATGGATTCCAGCAGCGCGAACACTTCGACGAGCTTCTTCGGATTTTCGTTCACGATTTCCTGAAGTTCGGCCTTGCGGGCGGGGTCCGCCGTCTGAGCAAGTTCGGCTCTCGCCTTGAAGTATTTGGAAAATTCCTTGAGCGCAAATTTGCGAAGATCCAGATACATATTGTCGCGTTTGTCCGCGGGCTTCTTCATGTTCGCCTTGCGTTTTGCCTGGAATTCTTTTTTATAGTTGGCAAAAGTGTAGTTCGTATCTTCGTCGCCGATGTGTTCTTCCGGGAAGTACTTTTTGTGAAGTTCGTTCACCTCGTTCACATAGGGATGCGAACGGAGCGAGTAAAGCAGACGCACGTCGTTTTTCAGTTCGGCGCGGTATTTTTTCTCGTCCTTCGGCTTATTCAGGTCAAGGAAGCGTTCCATGAATTTAATGTACGCAAGCCTCATCTGAATGCCGACGTTCGTATTTTCCATCGAGTAGGAACGGAGGACGGAACCGGCTTTGGAAGGATCAAACGACTGCATCGTTTCCAACAGGATCTGCTGCTGGTCCTTATTGGGTTTCTCCTTGTTCTCCGGATCGGAGAAGATGTTCAGGTAGCACGTGCAGACTTCCACAAAAACGTTCCGCAGAATGTCGCTCTGACTGACGAAATCTTTCAGCCCGGTATAGAGGTCGCCAAGGATTTCGCACGCTTCGCCCTTCCCATTGTACTTTTTCATGAGAATAAGCATTTTCGCTTCGCTGACGCGGCCGCGGAACGCGATAAGCATCTGCTGTTCGCCGTACTTGTCCCAGAAGAATTTGTACTGCTGACGCGCTTTTTCGTAATTCTCCATCTGCTCCTTACTCATGGGCGGGAACGTCTTTCCCAGCTCGTAGTAGGTATTGGCGCGGGCAAGACGTATTTCATGGAGCTGGCCGAGCATTTCGTCGCGCTTCGCGGCCTGCTCCTTGTCTTCCGCGTTCAGTTTTTTAGCGACCTCGAGAATTTCCTTTTCATAAGCGGAAAGAAATTCAACGTTTTTAGCCAGCTCCGTCCGCGCCATTCCTTCGTACTTCTTTTTGTTTTCGTCGAATTCCTTCTTGCGCTTTTCCCAGTCTTTTTTCTGGTCGGCGTCCATTTTCGAGACGTCTTCGTCGGCCGGATCGCGGAAATTGGCGATCGCCTGATAAACAAGCGACTTGTTCAGGCGGATATTCGGAAGAAAACCAATCGCCTGGTAATAGTTTAATCCGTCTTTATGCTCTTTGAGGTACTTCTCCAGCAACACGACGGCCTGGTCGTACTTTTCCAGACGATTTTCATTTTTACGTTCCAGCAGAGCCGAGGCGTCGGTCTGAACCGCCAGCATGAAATCAAATTCCGGCTTAAGGGACTCGGGCAACTGGTTGTCCGCCTTGAGTTTTTCAAGATAATAAATACCCAAATCGCTGAATCCGTTGCTTCGCATCAATTCCACGAAGTTCTCAAGATAAGCTCTTTTCGCTTCATCAGCGGCGTTTTTCTTGTTATCCTGCGCCGAAAGGACCGACGGAAAAAACATTCCGAAAGTCGCGGCCGCCAGGAGAAACATTTTCAGGAAGTCGTTTGACCGGTTCCAGAGCATTTCAAATTCTCCTCTACGATATTTACCGCCGGGAATCTTTTCCGCGGCGGATACAAAAGCTGCGTCTGTTTTTAACCGTAAAATTTGACGCTATTCACGCGGAAAGCCTTGACCCGAAAACGGGGAAGTTTTTCCTGAAAAAATACGTTCCCACCCGCGTATTTTGGGGATACGATTCAGAATCCCACAATCTTCCGCAGAAAAATCCGTCAAACTATTTTGCTAAACACATATTTTATATTTTAACCAGAAAACAGGATTTTTTGCAATCCGCTCCCCCAAAATTTTCTGAAATTTTTCAAATTTCATGAAAAAATTCCTCTCAAACCGCTTTTTCAAACCGGCTCCCGCAAAAAACAGGTTAAACCGAATCTCTTTCCGGCGCGGAAGGACCGGGAGCGCCCAACGATTCCGGCCTTCCGCAAGCGCCCGGCGGTTCCGGGTTCCGCAAGCGCCCAACGATTCCGGTTTTCCGTAAACAACCGGCGGTTCCGGCTCAACGGCTTTATTCGTCCAGGAGAATCTCGTTTTCGACAAGCTGTTCGAACGTCTGACGTTTGCGGATGCAAATCGTTCGGCCGTCGCGAAGCAGAACTTCCGGCGCGTAAAGTTTTGAATTATAGTTCGAACCCATCACAAATCCGTACGCGCCCGCGCAGCCCATGACAAGAATGTCTCCATTCCACGCCCGCGGCATTTTCCGCGTCTCGACAAATCCCCCTTCCGCCTGCGTAAAAACGTCGCCGGATTCGCACAGCGGACCGCAGACCACCGCGTCTACCGTCGGACGTTCTTCGCCCGCGTCGCCGCTCGACGGGCAGATCGACATGGGATGATACGAACCGTAAAGCATCGGACGCGCAAGATTATTGAATCCCGCGTCAAGCAGATAGAA
>CAZWOV010000089.1:0-9320 GCA_964635645.1 uncultured Planctomycetaceae bacterium
CGGCAAACGACCGATTCAAGTATCTCCCCAAAACAATGGAGCGGCTTCAAAACGTAGATTCCCTGCGAATGGTTCTTCTCGGCGACTCCATTATCGGAAATACGTGCGCGTCCAATTTTGAATTGCTCCTGGAAAGAAAATATCCGAACTGCGATATTCAAAAGATTCCTTCGACGCGCAGTTCAACCGGGTGCAACTGGTACCGGCACGAAAATCGCGTTCAATCCTACGTCATTGACAAAAAACCCGATTTTCTCATTATCGGCGGCATTTCAAACGGCTTGGACCCGGAAGCGGTCCGAAGCGTCGTTCGTCAGGTCCGCGCGCAAATGCCAGAGCTGGAAATTCTCTTCATTACTCCCGTTTTCGGAGCTATGCGCGACGACCACATCGCGCGTTGGAGTTTCATTCCTGCGGAAGGTTCGTTCCGCGCCGAAATGAAGAAGGTCTGCGAAGAAGAAAAATGCGCGTTTTTCGACATGACGGCCCCCTGGTGGAAATACGTTCAGGAAAGCGGCAAAACCTACGGCTGGTTCATGGGAGACGCCGTTCACGCCAATGCGAGAGGCTGTCAGATTATCGGCCGTCTGCTCGAAATTTACTTTGATTCGGAAAAATAACTTTCCGCTTAATCCGCTCTTCCGAGCAAATCGCGTAATTAAGCCCAATCAGGCTTCAGGCCATTAAGCGAATCTGATTGAATCTGATCCGGTCAGATCGACCCGATTCAGGAAAAGTCAAATCGAAAAAACTTCACGATTCAATCATTTTCGAGAGCTTTTCAAATTTCAAATCAGAAAGGAAAACCTCATGGAATTTTTTGACGTCATTCAAAAACGCCGTTCGTACCGCGGTCCTTATCTCGACAAGCCGGTCCCGCGCGAAGATTTATTGAAGATTGCCGAAGCCGGGCGTTTGGCCCCGTCTGGGAAAAATGCGCAAACCTGCTCCTTCGTCTTGATTGACGATCCGGAAATTCTTGCCAAACTCGGCGAAATGTTTGAGCGTCCCGCTTCCATGAAAACGGCAAAAGCCGCGATCGCAGTCGTCTCCAAACCCAACCGCGTCTTCATGGGACATTCTTTCCACGTTGAAGATTTTTCCGCCGCGATCGAAAACATGCTTCTGACGATCGCCGATCTTGGTTACGCCTCCGTCTGGGTTCAGGGCGGGCTGTTCATGAACGGCGCGATGGACCAGATTAACAGAATGCTCAACGTCCCGGACGGACAAAGCGTCGAGGTCCTCCTTCCCATTGGAGTTCCCGCGGAATCATGCGTCGGTCCAACCAGAAAACCTCTGGAAGAGCGAATCGTTTTCAATCGATTTTGATTTTCGGTCTGATTCCAGAAACAACGCGGAATGGATTTCCATTTCGCTTCTGCTGTTTTTCGATATCCGTAATTAAAAACGTTTTTTGGGGAAGATCTTTCCGTTCCATTTCCTTTTCGGAATACCCCGCCCCAAAACTTTTTAAGAAGTTTTTCCATGAACAGACTTTCCAAAGTACTCGTCACGCGCCCCCGCGGCCAGGCGAAAGAACTTGAATCGCTCCTTTTGGCCGAAGGTATGGACGTTCTTTTTCAGCCTGTCATTGAAATTGGACCTCCCGACGACTCGTGGTCCGCGCTGGACAGCGCTCTTCAACGGCTGAATCAGTTCGACTGGGTCGTTTTTTCCAGTTCAAACGGCGTCGATGCATTCAAAAATCGTCTTTTGGAGCTTCATTTTCAGCCGCCTTCTTCTCTGAAATTTGCCGCCATTGGTCCCGGAACAGCCGCGGCGCTTGAAAAATACGGTTTTCTGGCTCATTTTATTCCCAACGTCTACCGCGCGGAAAATCTGGCGGAAGGACTTTTGGAGGAAACGGCTCCCGGTTCTTCATTTCTTCTGATTCGAGCAAGCCGCGGAAGAGAAATACTTTCGGAAATTCTTACCTGTTCAGGACGCGCCGTCGTTCAGGCTGTCGCCTATTCAAGCCGCGACGTAACGTTCGAATCCCCTTTATGGAATCCGGAAGCGCGTTCCCTTCTGGAAAACGGATCCGTCGACTGGGTAACGATCACCAGTTCCGCCATTGCCGGGTCCGCCGTCAGACTTTTCGGCGATTCGCTGAAAAAAGCGCGTCTGGCCAGCATCAGCTCTCTAACTTCCGGCGCCCTGGAAAAACTGGGATTTCCTCCTGCGGCAGAAGCGGAAGAAGCCACGATACCCGGACTGGTCCGCGCCATCGTTTCGCACCGCCATCCCCAGGCATAACGCAACCGTTTCCCAAACCGAACGGCAACGTTCTCAAACAAACGCAACCGTTTCCCAAACTGGAACCTCAAGAATTAATTTTTATTTTTGAATTTTCCCCAACTATTAAAGGAATTCTCTATGAAAAAAACACTGATTGCCATTTCCTCCTTTCTCCTCGGAACGTTCGCGCTGAACGCCTCCCTTTTTGCCGGCGGATTGATTTTTGCCGACGACGGCCGCGTCGGATATGAAGAAAATCCCAAGCAGTGGTGGAGCGAATACGTCGTTCACGACATTCGCCGTCCAATCCCGGAAAGAGTTACCGTCGATCCGGCCAATCTCAACTATGCGGCGGCCCCGCCGGACGCCAAAATTCTTTTTGACGGAACCAATCTTGACCAGTGGCGCCCCACAAAATGGAAAATTACGGACGACGGTCTTCTTGAATGCACGGAAGGCGCCGTCACTTCAAAAGAAGAGTTCGGCGATTTCCAGCTTCACGTGGAATTTCGCGCTCCTGCGGATCTTTCTTCCTATTCCTGGGGAAATCGCGGCAACAATGGAGTGATTATCTTCGGCAACGTGGAAATTCAGGTCTTCGACAATTACTCGCAGAACACCTACCCCGACGGTTGGTGCGGCTCCGTCTACGGCCAAAATCCTCCGCTTGTGAACGCCTGCCTTCCTCCGGGAACCTGGCAAACGTACGATATTTTCTTCAAAGCCCCTCAGTACGGCGAGGACGGCAAGGAAATTGAACCGGCCCGCGTCACGGTCCTCCTGAACGGCGTGATGGTTCAAAACAATTCAATCGTCTACGGCGGAACGGGACACGGAACCCTGCCCACTCCGTTCAACGGACGCAAAACCGGCCCGATCGCCTTCTCCGGCCACGGTTGCCCCGTCCAGTTCAGAAACGTCTGGATTCGTTCAAAATAGTTGAAGAAAAAAGCTAAAAAAGAAAAAAGAAAGGAACAAATGAAGAAATTTTAATAAAAAATTTCACGAAAACGACTGTTTCTTTCGTTTTTTCGGCTTTCAGACATTTCGGGGGACGTTCTCAAAAATATCCCCCGTCTTTTTGAATTCACTGTTTTTCATCGTCTTCGTCTTTTCGCAAACGTTCCATTTCTCGCCATATTTAAGAATAAATTCTCAAAATTTCTTTCTTTTCCGACGGGGGGGCTTGCCCGTTGCCGAAATTAAGAGTAAGATAAAGAATGAATTATTCTGTTCCATGTTCAAAAGCGTCCTGACGCCAAAAGGACAAAGCCCGTTGAACGCGCGCAAGGAAAACGAATCATGCTCACTTTCACACCGAAATTCAGTCGCATAAAATCCCGTCGTCCAAATCCTGTGAAAAGATTTCCTGAAAATTTCTTTTCATTTCTGGCTTTTCTTACGGTTTCGTTTTGCCTGTGTTCCTCTTCGCTCCAGGCGCAGGATAACTCGTTGCCCGGCGCGGAATACGATTGGGGAATATCGCTCCTTCGAGACGGCAAACACGCGGACGCCGCCAAACAGTTTGAATCAGAACTTCGCGGCGGTATGAAAATCGCCACGGAACGGTGGATCGACGCGATCGCCTACGCCGCGATGCTCGGCGAAACGCAGTACCAGATGGGACAATTGAACGCGGCGTTGGAAAGCTTCAACACGGCGATCCGTCTTTCGATTCAGCATGCGAACTGGCCGACGAAAGTTTCCAATATCCCCAACCCCGGAATGTTTACTCTCAAAGCCGTTCCGTGGGGAGATTCCTCTCCCAACCGCAGCTTAATGCACGCGCCGGACAAATTTTCGATTCTTTTTGGAGACCTTTACCACGGAAATAAATATCGAACGGGCGGAGTAGCCATGGCGCCGTCCATGAAATCCATTCGCGCCGTAAAAATTTTCAACGGAACCATGCTCGCAATTCGTCGCAGAGCGGAACTTCTGGGACCTCTTGGAGCCGGCGACGATTTAAATTCTCAGCTGCAGACTCAACTCGTCCAAACCCAGCGTTCGCTGGCGGGGACGTGGTTTCAGGCCTGGCTGGAAATTGAAATCGGCCTTTGCCACCTTTCGGCGGGAAAACAGGACGACGCGATTCAATGCCTCATGCGCGGAGCATTAATTAACGGCAACGCTCACCCGTTGACTCCGGTTTCCTATGCGGAGCTTGGAAAGCTTCATTTGAAAGCCGGACGCTACGAAAAAGCGTTTAACCTTTTTCTTGAAGCGGCAACCATCGCGTATCATTACGAAGACGTCGAAATGATGACGGAAGCGTTTGAACTTCTGGAGAACGCTTACTGTCAGCGAAATCCGCAGATGATCTGTCCGCAGCTTGAACGCGCGGCGGAATGGGCCAAAGTTAAGGATCTTCCGCTTTTCTACGCAACGCTTCAGACGCTCCGCGTCAACGATTTCATGCGTTTCAAGCAGGCGCGTCCGGCGATGGAAGCGCTTGCCATCGCGGAAAAAACAATTGCTAAACGCGACGTTTCCGCCGGTAGAATTGGAGCGATTCTGAATTACCAGCGGGCGCGGATCTCTCTCCTCGACCCGGCTCCGCAGGCCCAGCGGCTTGGAATGGAATCTCTTGCGCGGGCAATGAACTTCATGCGGCATGGAGCCGTCTGGAATTTTCATCTTCAGCAGGTCGATTTTCGATTGCTCAACGGTCAGCTCACGACGCGAAAAGCGCTTGAAGCGTACCGGTTGCTGCTTCGCGAACCAACGGCGTCCGACTGGGCGCTGAATCCGATTGAATCGCTGGCGGTCTCCATGACCCCCCGTCCCGGAACGTGGGAAAATTATTTCCTCTGCGCCGTCGACATGGAAAAGAAAGAAGACGCTCTGGAAATTTCAGAACGCGCCAAACGCGCCGCTTATCTTCAAACCCTCGATTTCGGCGGAAGAATGCATTCCCTGCGTCTTTTGCTTGAATCCCCGGAAAACGATCTGACGGTCGCCCAGCTTCAAAGAAAACGGGACATTCTGACCGAGTATCCAAACTATGAAGTCTGCTCTCAAAAAGTGAAAAATCTTCAGATTGAAATTCGCCGGACGAGTCTTCCGGTAACTCAGAAGGAAGAAGGGAAAAAATTGGCGGAAGCTCTGAAAGAAGTTTCCGAACTCTCCCGTCGGCAGGAAGCAATTCTGAGCGCTATCGTCCTTGATCGTCGCGTAATCGATATCGTTTTCCCAAAAATACGGACGACAAAGGAAATTCAAGAGTCTCTTCCCAAAGGCGAAGCGATGCTCGTTTATTTCGCGGCGCGAAATCAATTGTTCCTCTTCCTGTTGAACAATGAACGAATGGCAATGTGGAAAATTTACGATTCCGGAGCGGGGATCGGAAGTTCCCGTAAAAACAAATCGGGCGAAAATCTGCTGACTTCGCTCCAGCTTAACTTCGCGTCCATGCTGAAGGAAATGGGCCTCGGTTCCGGAAGTATTCGACCGGAAACGCTCATGGAAACAAACTGGAAAAACGTCTCTCAACGCGTAATGGCGGACCTGACGAAAAACTCTCAGGCAAATTTCGCCAGTACGGATTTCACGTCGCTGGTCGTCGTTCCCGACCGTTTCGCCTGGTATCTTCCCTTTGAGGCGCTCCAGATCCAGACTCCCAAAGGAACGCGTCCGACCATCTCCCAATTTGCTATTCGCTACGCGCCTATGGCCTCGCTCGGCGTCCCATGGAAAAACACCCAGCTTCCAAAATCGCCGTACGCCATGATTGTCGCCGGAAAAAATTCGCCCGGCGAAAAAATTCTGAATCGTTTTGAAAAAGCGGTTCAGCGTCCCGTCATTTTCGAAGAAAAAAGTTACGGAGGCATTTTGCCGGGAACTCCCGGAGCCGTTTCTTCCGTTTACGCGACTGAATTTGACAAAATGTTCGTTTTTGCCGATTTGAAAAACAATGAGACGGAGTCCTATTCCATTTTCCCAATGGCGTTGGACTACGGCGTCCGCGAAGGCTCCCTCGGCTACTGGTTCCTTCTGCCTCACGGCTCGCCGCGGCTGATTTTCCTTAATGGAATGCGTACGCAATGCGAATCTCTCGTCAAAAAAGCGGCGAAATCTTCCAAAAAACAGACTCCCGCCGTCCCCGGTCAGGAACTGTTTCTCACCAGCATGGCATTCCTGGCTAACGGAGCCGACACGGTCGTCCTGCCGCGTTGGAATTTAAATGGTTCAACATCCTGGAAACTGGCGACTCAATTTGCGGAACAGCTTCCCGAAAATGAGAACTCCGCGTACGCATGGCGAAAAGCCGTTCTGAAATTTGCTTCCGGCGAAATTGCGGCGACTTCGGAACCGCGCCTTTCCAAAAGCGACGGCGTGGAACGAGTTTCATGTTCTCATCCGCTTTTCTGGGCCGGCTATCTTCTGATTGACAGCGGCTCCGGTTCTCTTCAGTCAATCGAACGTTTGGAAAAAATGGCGGCGGAAAATGACGGAGTCTCCAATATCCCGCCTGCGAATATTCCCGCCGGACCTCAATTACCCCTCCCGCCCAATCCAACCGACGATAAGACGCAAACGCGCGAAAACGAAAACGCCGCGCAGCCCGATTTGAATCGGGAAAATCCCAATGGAAACGGCGCGTTGGCTCCGCTTCCTCCAATGGGGGGCGGCGAAAACGCTCCCGCGGCGCCAATGGGAGGAAATTTCTCCGCTCCGTTGGAATGAGACGCGGCAAAACCGTTTTTCCAACGCGCTTTTCAAATTCAATTTTATCCAGAAATTCCCATGAACCTTTCCGAACCTCCAAAACAAATCAAAATTGAAGTTTCCCGCCCGAATCGGCTCTTCCGGTGCGGAGAGTCTGCGGAATTCCGCGTCTCCGTCCTGGATTCCGGCGGCAATTTTGTTCGCGAAGGAACTCTGGACCTTCATTTTCAAAATGATTTTCACTCGACAATCAGCCGGAAAACCGTTAATTTTACGAAACAGGGACCGATGCGCTTCTCTGAAAGTTTTGAAAAACCGACGTTTTTAACGCTCGCGGCTTCATGCGGAACCTGCGTTGAAACGGTCGGAGTGGGAATCGAACCGGAAAAAATCATGCCGGGCGAAGAAATGCCGGAGGATTTTCTTTCTTTCTGGAAAAATGGAATCCTTGAACAAAACTCCTCCGGATTACCGGTGCGTCTGGAAGAAATTCCATCGCACAGTACGAATTCAACGGCCATTTTCCGCGTCGTTGTTCCGACTCTCAACAACGAATTTCGCTACGGCTGGCTCGCCGCGCCGAAAAAAAAGAAAGGCCCTTTTCCCGCCGTCGTCATGGTTCCGGGAGCAGGACCGGGAAGCGGACCGGTACGAAGCCGAGTCAGCCGCGGAACGGCCGTTTTGATGATGAATGTTTTCCCCTATCCGGCAGACCTTTCCCCGGACGTTCGCCGCAAACAATTTGAAGCGTTTGAACGCGACGAATGCGGCGGGAGACGGTACGTCTGGAAAAATGCGGGAAACAGAGAAACTTACTTTCACCGAATCTCCATTTTAGCGGTAAATCACGCCGTTAATTTTCTGGCGGCGCTCCCGGACGTCGATTCGGCCCGAATCGGTTTCATCGGAACGAGTCAGGGCGCTTTTTACGGTCTGGCGCTTGGAGCGCTGAACTCTCATCTTTCAGCAATCGTCGCCAGTATTCCGGGTTACTGCGACCACGGAGCGGCTCTTCAGGGCAGAAGTCCCGGCGGGAGTAAACTCTACGAAAACGCAAACACGCCGAATGTTCGGAACGTCGGGCCCTACTTTGACGGAGTAAATTTTGCCCGATTCGTAAATACTCCAATCCGGACGACCGTCGGATTTCAGGATCAAATTTCCAATCCATCCACCGTTTTTGCGGCGTTTAATCAAATTCCCGCCGTCGATAAGGAAATCCTCTGCGAAACTCAGCTCGGCCACGAAACCCGCCAAAAACATCTTGAAGCGCGATTATGGCTCTGGAAAAAATTGGGCGTTCCCGATTAAAAACGCAAAAACCGGAAATTCGCCCCATTTTCGCCGCCCAACCGCGTCAAAACCAAATTCGCGTCAAAACAAAAACCGGTCTCGCTCCCCCGGCGCGGGCCTTCCCGAAAAATCGTTTTTTATTTCCCACTAACCCCCCAAAGGAACCAATCATGAAAAAACTTTTGAGTTTAATCTTCTTTTTGGCAACGGCGTCTTTTGTCTTTGCCGAAGTTACTCAAATCAACGTGGATCTCGATCGCGATTCCCACGCCTACCTGCTGACAGAATCCGCGGTCTTCAGCGTTTCCGCGCTGGATGAAAACGGCGAACTGGCCAGGGAAGGAACCCTGAAAATTGTTTTCCAGAATGATTTCCGCCAAACGCTGCGCACGGAAACCTTTGACCTGGCGCAGGGAAATCCTATTTCCGTTTCCGGAAAAATGGACGTTCCTGGGTTTTTAAGCCTTACCGCGACCGGCCAGAAGGGGCGCGGGCTTGGCGGAGCCGCCTTTGAACCGGAAAAGATTCAGCCGGCCCAACCTATGCCAAACGATTTTTGGGAATACTGGCGCGGACTTCAAAAGAAATTACGCGCGGAAGTTCCCGCCGACCTCCAGCTTGAAAAACTCGATTCCGTTTCCAACGACAAATTTACGGCCTATCGAATCAGCATGGCAAATTTTGACGGCCAACGAACTCACGCTTTTCTCGCTATCCCCGTCGGCGAAGGACCTTTTCCGGCGCTCGTGACCGTCTCATGGGCGGGTCCCGGGTTCGGTCCTGATCAACTCTGGCCCGCGCGTGAAGGCTTCGTCGTCCTCGCGGCGCCCATTTTCCCATACCCGGTGGGACTCACGGGCGAAGAACGTCAGAAACAATACGACGAATTTAACGCAAAACTCGGAATCCGTTACTGCTACGCGGGCGCGCCGGACCGTGAAAAATACTTTTTCAGAAACGCTTATCTTGGAATCGACCGTCTCATGGACTACCTTCTTGAACGCCCGGACGTCGATAATACCCGCGTCGGATATTTCGGAACAAGCCAGGGCGGCGGAAGCGCTCTGATTCTCGGCGGTCTGAACGGAAAATTCGCGCATATCAGCGGAAACGTTCCG
>CAZWOV010000090.1:0-7622 GCA_964635645.1 uncultured Planctomycetaceae bacterium
AGTCGTGACGGCAAGAACGGCTCATGATACTTCCGCGTCGCTGGTTTTTGTTCTCGCCTACCTGAACGACGATACGGCTCCGCAGTGGACGGACGTTGCGGTTGAAGGCGATTTGGCCGGAGACTCTCCCGCGGGTTGGAATCAGGAAGACGGCGGATTGGAGCATATTGTCGTCGGAGACGCGATTTCCATTGCCGGAAGACTGTTTGACGTTTCAGATATTCAGAACGCTTCGCTGACGATATTGAAAGGGGACGAAACGGTATTGGCCGACGTCGATTTGCTGAACGCCGCGTCGGGGGAAAACTGGTCTTACTCGATTCAGGAGAAATCCGGGAAATTTACCTTTTCGATTTCAGGACTTGAGGACGGCGTTTACGTTTTCTGCATTTGCGGCAAGGACGCTCCTGGAAACGAATCGTCCGTTGAGTCCGGCGGTTTCCAGCGTCTGGAGGTTCTGGTTGAAACGGAAGCGCCGGCGCTTTTCGCTGAAACGACGCTCGTTCAGACGGGAACGTCCCAGACGAACGTCAATAAAAATCCGGAATTTACTCTTTCCGCCTCCGGAACTCCATCTGAAATTGACGCTCAATACGGAGTCTGGGCCCAGATTTACGTTTCGGACGCCGACGGCGGAAACCGCGTTCTTTACGCGCAGGCGAAATACGACGCGGCGAAAGGAAGTTTTGGCGAACTGGAGTATTTCCTGAACGAAGATCTTGGCGACGGCGTCTGGCTTTTCTCCGTTCAGACCGTTAACGCCTCGGGATTAACCGCTTTCAGCGAAGATTTTCAGAAAACGGTTCGGATAGATACCGCCGCTCCCGTGATTGACGGCATGGGATACGTCGAAGACTACGATTCCTCCGATTACGGAACGTATTCCATGAGCGGAGTCGATTTCGACGCGATGTACCTGACGGACGAGTATCTTTCCGACGGAAAATACGATTTGGGGATTTACGCGAAAAACGACGCTTCGGCGGTTTTCCATCTTTCGATTTATCATGCGTCGACCGGCGAAACGGTTGCGTCCGACGGACTGTCCGGCATTCCGCTCCGTTACGGACGAAATGAAATTTCCGCGACGGCGACGGACGACGCGGGGAATGAATCGACGCGGCTTTTCGTTATCTATCTGAACGACGCGCCGGCGTTGACGGAGTACGGAAAGGAACTGGAAGAGAACGGTTTCTATCAACTGGCGAATTCCTCCGACCCCAACAAAACCATTTTGCTGAGCAATTGCCTGACGGATTGCCAAAAGCTTAAATTTTCCGACCCGAAAAATCTGACGGGGAATACGGACGAAATCTATCCGGTTCTGATAAATGGAAATATTGGTTTCAACTATCTGAAGGAGCCGGACGGTGAAAATAACGCGATTTCCGCCGAGATTCAGATTACCGCTGCCGATGAATTTGGCGAAACCGTTACGCTGACGTTTACCGTTTATTACGCGCGGGATACGGTTCCGCCGCAGCTGAAGTCGCTCGAACTGGACGGAGATCCGCAGTTGAGCGGGGAAACGTTGGCGACGGCGAAAAACGAGATCGCGCTTTCCGGCGAGCTTTTCGACCTGGCCGGGGTCGAGTCGGCAGAGCTTGACGTGATTCTCAATGAGGGCGCGGACGGAACGATGATTCTGGACTCGATTGATCTTCAGACCAATTCCAGTGGAAAAACCGAGAACGGATGGAGCTACGAATACTCTTTCGTCGAGAACGAACGGGGAACGGGCGGAGCCTTTACGCTGCGTATTTTCTGCGAAGACGGAAGCCCCGTTTCCGAAGGTCTCTACTCCTTTTACGTCGCGGGAAAGGATAAAATCGGCAATGATTCCATTGACGATTCAGAAACGGCGGAACAGAAGTTTCTGGTTCTCGTCGATCGAACGGAACCCGAGCTTTCGGCTGAAATGGAACTGGTTCGAACGGGAACCGGAGAGGCCTGCGTGAACTCAAATCCCGTTTTCACGGTAAAACTCAACGGCGCGGAGTCGGAGACTTACGGAACGTGGGTTCAGATTATTCTGGTTTCGACGGAAACGATTAATGGAGAAGAGAAAACGGTGGAATCCGTTTACGCGCAGGGAGCCGTCAAAGACGGCGTTTGCGAAATGGTCTGGCCGGAGGACGAGCTTGCCGAAGGAAAATGGGGGTTCAGAATCCAGACGATAGACGCGGCGGGAAACGTTTGCGTTACGGAGGGAGTTCAGGAAGTCGTTGTAGACCGAACGGCTCCGACGTTTATTCTTTTCGGTACGGATCATTCCGGCGATACGTTTGTCAACGGAGGATGGTTTACCGCCGACAGGAATCGGAAAATTTCGTTTACTGCGAGCGAGTCGGACGTCGTTTTGCGGTATTCCGAGTCGGAAGACCTGACGAATTCCGTTCAGTACGACGCGTCGGCCGGAATTGAACTGAAATATGGAACGAACGTTTTTTATTTCTGGCTGGAAGACGCGGCGGGAAACCGGTCTTCGGAAACGGAAACGCGTTTGCTTTCCCTCGCCTATGATTCGCGGCCGACGATTACGGAAAACGCGGAGGCGTTGACGGACGTTTATTTCAATTTCCCGGAAGGGGAAACGGCGGAAGGAACGACCTGGACCTGGACGACGTCGCTCCGTAAGGACCGGCTTCTCGCGATGGTTTCAGACGAAGACGCCGAGGCCGGAGATCAGCTTTACTATTCGCTGGAGCTGGCTTTGTCCGAGGAGCTTCCGGAGGGCTGTTTGACGATGAACGTTACGGAGGATGAGGATGGGAATTTGATTCTTTCCTTCACGACGGATAAAATCGGCGAATTGCGCGGCGCGAATAAACTGGGAACGGTTTCGTTCGTCGTGAAGGACGGCTGGGGACTTTCGCCGGTGGATTCGGAAGGGATTCTTTCATTTGACGTCTTGAAAAAAGCGTTGCCGTTGGAGGTCGTCGGAAATTCAATTTCTGTTCCGCAAAACGATTCCGGAAGCTACGCTTTCGACATGGGGTTGATTTTTGCCGATCCGCAGAATAACGACTGGACCGTGACTTCGTTTGAGATTCTGGTCGACGGCGAAAAGGCCGACGGCGTAACGCTTTCCGAGGACGGGAAATCCATTCTCTGGACGCCGAAATCAGGGAAATACGGTAATTTCACCATTAAAGCCGCCGCCGCCAATATTGACGCGGAGGGAAATATCCTTGAGGGCACGGAAACGGAACTTCAGGAAATTGCCGGTACTGTCGAATGGTCCGGGTTCGCTCTGGTTTTGAACGAGGACGCCAAAATTGAGCTTGAGGAGGGAAGCGGAGAATTCCGGAATTTCTTGGAGAGTTACTTTGAGATTTCCAATTCGGACCTGGATTCCGATTCTGCGTGGGGCGGATATCGCGTTTCGGCTGCCGGGAGGGCTTTTTCTGTCGAGGAGGTTAACGCCGCGGTTTACGGCTATGTTCTGAATGAAGACGGATCCCGCAAAGAGGCGTATTCCTCGCTCTTTTCGGAAGGGCCGAGCGTGACGGAGGACGGTCGGGAGCTTTCCTTCGCGTTGAACTGGAGCGCTTACGGAACGGTTGAGCTGAAAGTAATTTATTCATGGATTCAGGATGGCGAAACCAGAACGGCGAGTTGCCTGATTCCGGTTTCCGTAACCAATGAAAAGGGCGAACCCTTCGTTAAGGAGACGGCGCTGGAGCTTTCCGTTGCGGAAAACGGCGGGGCGGTTGATCTTTTGAACGGCTGTTCCGCCGGTGAAGACGAGGGAGCGCTGGGCGTCGCCGACCTGAAATTTGGGTCGATTGACGATGGATTTACCGCCGCGTTTTCAGAGGGGATGGAATACTTCGTCATTCAAAACGGAGAATATTCCTGGTATTTTGAAACGGAGATGAAGAGCGGAAGCGAACGGACGGAAGCGGGAACCCTTGAAAACCAGGAGTGGATGATTTTCAGGACGTCCCGAATCAAAGACGCGGACGGGAACGACGTCGGCGACGCGGCGGTCTGGAATCTGCTGGACGGCGTTTCGGTTAAATTCAGTTATTCCGTCGTGAATATCGAAACGGACGCGAGCAAAACCAATTCTCTGACTTTGACTCTGTCGGCGGGACCGATGGATTTGAACGCGACGGTGAAACGAAGCGGCTCTGAAACGAAAATTTCCGCCGATTTGATTGAATTGGAGAAACTGAATCCGGAAATATGGAGCGTAACGTCCGTTGAATTTCTGGCGGAAGAAAGCTCTTCCGGAGCGTCGGGCGCCGCGTGGGAAAACGGCGAATTCATTATTTCGGCCGGTTGGTACGGAACGGCGGTTTTTTCCTGTTCTTTTGAAAACGGTGAAAGCGGCGGGAGCGTCGCGCGTAAATTGACGCTTACCGTTCCTCAAACGAATGTCGCGCCGGTCTGGGCGGACGGAGTTGAGACGATTCTCGGCGTTTACGAATGGAACTGCGTCGGAAACGCCGCGGGGACCTGGTCGGTGGATTTGAAGGAACTGATTTACGATTTCGACGGTTCCGTATTGAATTTTGAATTGGGAACGCTTCCCGATGAAGGCGCGTTGGAGATTTCGGACGACGGGATTCTCACGTTTGCCGCGCCGACTGCGGATTTCCTTACTTCGGGGGTGAATTTCAGCGTCTTCGCGTCCTCTGCTTCCGTTGCGGACGACGAACCGGCCCGCGGCGAATTTCTTTTCAAACTTGTCGTGGAGGACGGGGCCGACGCGCCCGAGATTCAGTCGGTTCAACTGAGCGGCGGAGCTTCCGCTTTGAAACTTTCCGGAAAATCAAAACTGAATTTGAAAATTTCTTCCGTTTCCGAAGAGAGCGGAACGACTCAATTCCTGGTTGAGGTCAGTCGGGAAGACGGAACGTTGCTGGATACGATTGCGGTAAAGGCGTTTGCGTCTGGTTCCGAAACGCCGACGCTTTTGATTTCAGGGAACGGCGTGACGGAAAATGGAGACGGATGGATTGCCGACGTCGCCAATTTTGAGGACTCCGACTGGATTTTTACGGTAGCGAACGGCGCCGGAAAGGATAGCGGAGCGTTGGCTGTCAAGGCCGACGGGGCCGGAACGATTCGCGACGAGAGTCTTGAGGCGAAGTATGTCGAAAAACTTTGCGCCGGAACGTTAAGCGTAACGTCCGAGGTCGTCGAAACGACGGCGGCGAACGCGCGGATCGCGGAAGGCTCGGTTCTTAAGGCCGGGACGGTTCTTGAGCCTGAAACGAAAATTTCGTACGGCGCGTTTAATAGCTTCAGCGACCGGGGCGGAGCCTGGGAAATGAAAATCGAGAATGGGAAAACCGTTTATTATCTGACGGAAACGCTCGTTCTCACCGGGGATCTTACGATCGATTCTCTCTGTGAAAACGTGACCGTGTCGTCGCTTGGTCAAGGCTCGCGTCTTGCGAAAGGGACGTTTCTTGGGAGCGCGGTTTCCTGTTTGACGGCGGACGCGTCGGAAATCAGGACGATTTACGAAAATTTCGCAAACGACGGAACTTTGCTGACGGCGGTAATTCCTTCTTCGGAATTTGAAAATATCGAGATTCGGAGTGTGAATATTCCGACGATTCCCGAAAATCACGCGATTGAAAGCGTTTTCTGGAATTCCGGCGACGGAACCGTCGCCGTGAAGTACGCGCCGTACTCGGTTGAGCAGGATCGTTCGCCGATTACGCTTCAGTTTGTCTTGAAATCGGGAGAAACGGTTGATTACGTCGTGTCGATGGAATACGAAAAGCCGTTTTCGATTTCCTGGACGCTGAGGGAGTCCGGTTCTTCGCAGGAACTCCAGACGCTGCCGGATTCCGTTGAGAATATCGACGCGGGCAAAACGTACTATTTGAACGTCTGGCTCCAGTCCGATTTGCCGATGCTGTCGGAGGATCTGGCAGATTTTTACGAATCATGCGTGTTTGGAAGCCGGATTGAAGTTTCCGTTAATGCGGAGGCCGTTTCCAGTATCGTCAGCCGAAGCTCGAAAACGGCGATTGAAAACGGCGAATCGCTGGTGATTGACGATACGGTTATCGAAATCAGCAAAATGCTGGCGGCGGATGGAAAATATCTTTCGCTTGGGCAGTTTACTCTCGTTGCGACGGGAAACGCCGACCTGGAGTTCAGCGCCGCGGTTTCCGGTGAAACGGTAGACGGTTCGGGAAATTTGAGTATTGGACTGGCCGTTCTTTTTGAAAGTCAAAGCTCGAAACATGCGGGTATTGAAGGCAACGTTTCCGCAAAACAGATTGAGAACGGAAGCTCCGCCTCGATTCCGCTTAACGCGACTTTTTTGCAGACTGCGGCTTTTGCGGAAAACATGACGGCGTTTCCGGTTGAAATTTCCGAGGAAATTCCGTTGACTGGCGAATTAACTGGAGAATTAACGAACGAGTTGGCGGGAGAATTGGCAATGGAATTAGTTTCCAATTCGGAGTTGCTTTCAATCGCCGCCGTTTCGGAGATGAACGGAGAGATTGATCTTGGCGCGATTGAGACGCCGTCAAGCGTTTCTTCTGTGGCCGCGGTTTCCTATTTTGAGGGAGCGTCGGAGCTTTGGGGATGTTCGACGGCGACGGTTTCAAATATCCGGGAGGAAAGCGCGTTGCTGCGAGAGCTGGCTTCCAGCCCGGCAGTTCAGGCCGCGGCTAATGCGTTGACGGATTTGGCCGCGGAAGAGTTTTTTGATCCGAATGCGGAAAAAGAAGAACGCGCCGGAGGGATTTCTCATGCCTGAAATTTCTACCGAAGAAACGTTTCATTCCATTAGTACCCGCCGGGTCCTTTCGCGTGAAGAAGCGCGCGATCTGGACCGAATCGCCGTCGAGTCTTTTGGTATTCCCGGTCTGGTTCTGATGGAAAACGCCGTGCGCGGAATCGCGGACCTGCTTTTGGAGTGGATCAAAGCGCCCGAAATGGTTTTGATTTTTTGCGGCGCCGGGAATAACGCGGGAGACGGCCTTGCGTTAGGGCGTCATCTTCAACTGCGGAACGTTCCGTTTCAGATTATTTTGAACGTCGCGCCGGAACGTTTTCGCGGAGACGCGCGGTTTCAGTACGAACTCGGTAGGAAACTTGGTTTCGCCATGTTTGACCTTTGGGACGCGGGTTCGGCGGAAGAGGTCCGGACGCGATTGGAGTCGTTGCCCAAAGCGGCCGTCTGCG
The DNA here is from genome assembly GCA_964635645.1 of uncultured Planctomycetaceae bacterium. GTDB lineage: Bacteria > Planctomycetota > Planctomycetia > Pirellulales > Thermoguttaceae > RGIG3701. Next base: position 7,165 of record CAZWOV010000090.1, read on the forward strand.
TTGACGCTTTGCTCGGAACGGGCGCTTGCGGCGCACTGCGTTTTCCCATGGCGGAAACGGCGAAGTGGCTCAACGGGCAGGGCGCTCCCATTCTTGCCGTGGATATCCCGACGGGATTGGATTGCGAAACGGGACGGCCTTTTGACGAAGAGGGAAAGCTGGCGGTTCGCGCCGACAGAACGGTCTCGCTTGCGACGATGAAATCCGGACTGCTTTTGCCGGACGCGAAGGCCTTTACCGGAGAACTCTTTGTTTCAGATATTGGAATTTCCGTCGATAAATTACTGTTTTCTTCCCACCCGGAGCGTTGATCGCAATTCATGAATAAAAAATCCGCCTGAAGAACATTCGTCTTAAACGGCGCAGCGTGATTTCAGGCGGATTTTTTGGAACGGGATTTTCCAGCGTTTGGGTACGACGCGAATTTCACCGAGCGGGTAACGGCGGAAATCGGAGTC
>CAZWOV010000090.1:7722-9190 GCA_964635645.1 uncultured Planctomycetaceae bacterium
AGCGTTTGGGTACGACGCGAATTTCACCGAGCGGGTAACGGCGGAAATCGGAGTCGTCGCGGGCCCAAACGGGTATTCTCTTTCAAACATTTTCTTTTCGGCGCAGGAAGTGTGCGGCAATTCAATCTCCGGTTTTCCGGAAGAAGAACCGACGGAGACGCAGAGCAGGTATTTTCCGGGTTGAAGCGTGGGCGAAGTAAGGTACGAGCAGGAACCGGCAAGCGTTTCGCTCGGAAAGATTTTTCTCAGATTAAAGGATTCGTTGGCAAAAACCGCGCATACGTCGCCTTTCTCATTCAGAAGCGTCCATATCGGAAAAACGTTGCGGTAAGTTGGGGCTACTCCGGCGTTCTTCCACTCAAAATTGATTGAAAATCGTTCGTTTTGCGCGAGTTCGGTCTGCCATTGGGCCGATTGAAGCGTGAAACGGCACCCCATCTTAAGATTCATCTCACGAACGAGTTCCTGATTTTCTTTCAGAAACTGAATGGGGTTTCCGTGAATGGAGGCGTAGGAGCCGTGGTAGTCGCTTAACGCTTTCGAGTAGCGTTCTCCGCCCCAGGCGTTGACTTTTTTCGCGTACTCGTAATGGCCCATTTCCAGAATCGTCGGAACGCTGCGTCAGAATTTTTCCGCCAGCTCCGCGCTGTACATGAAATTCGGATCGGGGAAAACGTTCAGCGAATCGTCGCGAAAAGCGTAGCCGCCGTCGAGAAGCATTTGGACGGTCGCCTCCTGAAATTTGCCGTCCGGTTTCGCTTCCGGATGAAAATTTCGGCACATGTCGTCGTTGAAGACGACCCGTTTCTCTGGAAACGCTTTTTTGTGCAGTTCGCAGCGCTTTTTCAAAACTTCCGTAGCGTACGGTTTCGCAATCGGATGACCTTCGCCCCAGATACCGAGAGAGCCGACGTCCACAAATTCCAGATTGGGATCGTCGCCGTAACGTTTGCCAAGCGCCATGAGGAAGTTCTCAAGTTTCTCGAGAAACATTTCGGAGGCGTAATCGACTTCCCAGCGTTCCTGACCGTAGGTTTTTCCGATGAATCCGGGACATCCCGCTTCGCGGAGCCAGCGGGGGATTCCGTCTTCCGCCGCGTTGCCTTCAAACGCGGTAATCCGAAATGCGTAACGGATTCCCATTCGTTCGTAACGCTGAATGACGGAATCGAGAATCGACCAGTTAAATTCGCCTTCTTCCGGCTCAAGGAACGACCAGGCGATTCGAAGATAAACGACGGAAAGTCCGGGAAATTCGCGTCCGTCGTAGCTCGGTCCGAGATTTTCCCCATACTGCCAGATGGAATTGTCGTAGTGATGAAAAACCCACCCCATTCCCGGATTACGCCGCGCCGCGCCATTGTCTTCCAGATGAACGGCGGTTTTCTGCGGGGAAACGGCGGTTGACGCAGTGGTTGACGCAGTGGTTGACGCAGTGGTTGACGCAGTGGTTGACGCAGTGGTTGAC
>CAZWOV010000091.1:0-6617 GCA_964635645.1 uncultured Planctomycetaceae bacterium
GGCGGTTTTTTTCTTCTTTTGCTCTTTTCTCCATAGATAGGGGTTGATTGGGGCGTCTTCCCGCCAGATTCCAAGTTTTTCAGCCTGCGCGTCTTTCTGCGCGTTCGCAAGGCCGGGTTCCTGATTGAAGTAGGAGTAATGCCAGGCGAGTCCGGCGCGAATGAGGGTTTTTTCGACGTCGAGGCCGTTTTTGTCTTCCAGAAAGACTCTGCCGACCAGACGATGGTACCGATCGCGTTTTTCGACTTCGACGCGAACGATTCCGCCGTGGAGAAGTTCCGCCATGAAAAGCTGCGCTTCGCGCCAGCAGGGTTGACCGCGTTCCGGAGCGTCGGCTCCCTGAAGACGAATTTCCTGTTCCTGCATGGTATCGAGCAGAACAATCGCGATTGAATCGCCGTCGTAAACTTTAACGACCCGTCCGCGAAACGTTTCCGCCGCCGCCGCGTCGATCAGGAGAAAGAGGAGTGCGAATATGAAAATTTTTTGGAACATGGCAATTTTTCCCGTTTATGAATCCTGAAAACCTTAATATAAAATTTGGCGCGGAAAACGTCAAGTAATCGGAAACGTATTTTTCAAAAATTTTTAACTTTTTTCAAAATAAAGTTGAATTTGAAAAGGAATCGAAACGCAAAAAGAGAAACTTTTTTATTTGAATTTCCTTTTTTTCTCTTAAGGACGTTCGAATTTCTTTTATCGCCGTTAAGCGGTTTCGTTTGTTGAACCTGGTTTTCGCGAGTGTTTCGCCGTCAGCGAACGTAGGGGGGCGTTGCCGTTAAGTGGGAGGCGGTTTCCTGGACGTTTCCGCGTCATTGTCGGCGAGGGTGGGGGAGCGGGAGTTTTTGAAGTCGTTTGGAGGAAGAAAAATTTCATCGGCCCCTTGACACGTCGTTTTATTCCGGTTAAAATCATGGAAATCGATTTCCTGCCGTTATCGTTTGTTGTTTCACCAATTCATGAGGTTTTTTATGAGAAGGCTGATTGGGGCTTTTGCCGTTCTTTTTTCTCTTGTTTTTCCCTTGTCTGGAGCGGAAACCGGCGTAATTCAGGGACCGTCCGCGGCGCAGTACACGCTGATTTTTTCGGAATCGTCCAAACGGCCGGCCGAGACGCGCGAAGCGGCGCTGACGCAGGAAGGGAACGTTCAGTATCTGACGATTCCGGCCGCGTCCATTCCCGCCGACGTTCGTTTTGTCGAGGTTCATCATCCCTGGGCGACCGCGCGGGCGGGCGAGTCGGGTTTTTACGTTTTCTGCAACGGAATGTACGGAACGTTTCAGGAACGCGAAAACGCCCGATACGTGAATCCGCAGGTCGTGACCCCCTCCTTCGGCGTGAGTACTCCCCGCGGCGCGATGGAGATTATCATGACGGGACTGCGCTACGAGTCGCGTCAGGTCTGCGATCTTAAGGACGGCGTTTACCGCGTGTTTCCGTCCTACGACCTCTCGAATCTGGTGGACGGCAAAGTCTATTCCGACCTCCAGATTGAATTTCACCTTCTTCCGCAGAGCGCGACGTACTCGGATATGGCGCGGGTTTACCGCAACTGGCGTCTTTCCCGCGGCGAGGTAAAGCCGTTGAAAGAGAGGATCGCCGGACGTCCGGAGCTGGAATACGCGGCGGGCGCGATGGAAGTGCGCGTCCGTATGGGCTGGAAACCCGTTCCGTCTCCCGTGAAGGAGCAGACGGCGGAAACCGAGCCGGAAATGAAGGCGGTCATTACGTTTGACCGATTCAAACAGATTGTCGATGAGTTTAAGCGTCAGGGAATCGAGCGGGCGGAATTTTGTCTTGTCGGCTGGAATATCGGCGGTCACGACGGACGGTATCCGCAGATCTTTCCCGCGGACCCGCGTCTGGGCGGAACGGAAAAGATGAAAGAGGCGATCCGGTACGCGCAGGATAACGGGTTCCAGGTCGTTTGCCATACGAATTACTCCGACGCCTACAGCGTGTCGCATATCGGCGGGCGCTGGGATGAAAATTTCCTTCTGCGTAAAAAAGACGGAAACGTAAATACGTACACGACGTGGGGGGGCGGCGCAATGTACGAAACGTGTCCGGAATGCATGTTCAAACGCTTTCCCAACGAGGATTTTCCCGCTCTGGCCGCGTGCGGTTTTCGGGGAATACACTATATCGACGTTTACTCGACGGTGAACCCGCGCGCCTGTCACAGTAAAGAACATCCCGCGACAAAGGAAGATTTTGCGAAATGGACCCGCGAGATTTTCGCCAAAACGCAAAAAGACCTTGGAGGAATGGGGTCGGAAGGCGGGTTTGATTATGCAATTTCAAATTTGGATTACGCTCTGTATATCAGTTTCTACAATCCGGGGGCGCCTTTGCCGAAGCTGATCGACAGACACGTTCCGTACTGGCATATCGTCTACAATGGAATCGTTCTGAATAATCCGTATTGCGCGACGACAAACTACGCGATCAAGGATCCCGCGACGAGAATGAAGCTGATTGAATTCGGCGGCCGTCCCATGTTTTATTTCTACAGTAAATTCCGTACTTCGGGAACCAACTGGATGGGAGACGCCGATATCGAGTGCGGAACGGATGAGATTCTGCGCGATTCCGTCGCGGCTATCCGGAAGGGTTACGATGAATTTGAATCCATGAAAGAACTCCAGTACGAGTTCCTTGAAGACCATTCCGAACTTGCGCCCGGCGTGTTCCGTTCCGTTTTCTCAAATGGAACGCAGATTATCTGCAATTACTCCGATCATGAATTTGCGTATGCCGACGCGAAGATTGAACCGATGAATTACGCCGTGTTAAAGAAATAACAAAATCGGGATTTCAGAAAGCGGCATGTCGGAAAAACCTCCGGTATGCCGCTTTCTGCGTTTGGGGTTGGCCGCGAAAGGGGCCGGTCCGATTTTCTTTTTATGGAAACGTTGCGCCGTATTTTTCCGTTCGGTCCTGATTTTGCCGCGGCTTTGATTTTGCCGCCCGGTTCTGGTTTTTCCCGCGGCTTTGATTTTTCCGTTCGGCTCACTGCAGGACGTTTACCGTTTGTATTTTGAGAACTTTTTCAATGTCTTTCGGATTCATTCTGAAAAGAAGGCCTCTGCTTCCGGCGTTGATAAATATTTCCGGCAGATCCAGAATGGTTTCCTGAACGTAAACGTCCATGGCGCGTTTCGTACCGAACGGACTGGTTCCTCCGACGTGGTAGCCGCTGAACCGGTCGGCGTCTTTCGGCTCGCACGGTTTTACTCCTTTCACGTTCAGGACTCGGGCCATTTCCTTCGCGGAGATTTCGCAGTCTCCGTGCATCAGAACGACAAAGGGGACGACGGGCTTCCCTTCCGTCTGAAAAATGATCGTCTTAATAACTCGATGTTCATCGACGCCTAATTCTCTCGCACCGACGCGGGTTCCGCCGCGCTCTTCGTATTTGTACGACATTAATTCATACTCGACGCCCGCTTTTTGAAGCGCGCGGATAGCGTTGGTCATGGGCGCTTTCATGCCGATTTCTCCATGGTAAAAATAAAACTGTCGCAAAAAGCCGCCTGAAAATCGTAAAGATTGGCGAAATCCTCCTTCTTGTCTCCGGGAGCCGTCCGAATTTTGCCCGCGTCAACCATGTTGAAGACGATCTCGCCGAAATCGTCGGTCGTGAAAATTCCCCACTGATTGAATACGGTTTTGGCAAGATACCCAAACATCCATCGCCCGCGGATACGCAGCGCTTCGCAAAGTTCGCATCCCGTAATGTGCTGAAGATTGGCGTCCGGCTCGTCTCTTTCTTCTTCGCCCGGGCGGCTGCGCGGAGGAAGTTGAGACGAGGAACGCCCCATCCCAAGCTGGGACCGGGCAAAGTCAAGCGTCTCCAAAACGTAATAGTATGCGTTCAGATTGTAACGCGGATCTTTTTCTACAAGCGAATGCAGTTGAAGTTGATCAAACATAAAATTTTTACTGAATTTCAGTTAAAGTTCGACTGTTCAGGCGTTAAAGGAATTTGACGTTCGGGACGAACGGCGCGATATTTCAGGTGGAGTCCGTTCTTTTGCAAATCAAACGCCTTCAAATCCTTTTTTAAATAATTCGGAATAAATAGTAACAGAATTTTCTTTTTGGGGAAAGAGCAAAAAGACTGTACTTTTGGAAAATTTATGCCGATTATGACGAATAAACGGGTTATTGTTGATATTTGCTTTGGGTGAAATTTGACCTGAAGATAAAATTTAATAGGATTTGGCGAAATTCCTGACAAAAACGGCGAATAAAATGCGAAATAGAAACGTTTTTCTTCTGTTTTGGGGAATTCTTTGGAGTCTGGTTGTTTTTTTTCAGGCGCTGGATACGGCGGTTTGCGGAAATGAAACGGGCGGCCTCGATTCCGTTTGGGGGAATTTTCCAGAGGAGCGTTCCATTCTGACGCCCCGGTCCAACGGAGGTTCCGCCGCGTCAATCGTTCAGGACGCGCCGCGGGAAACGGCGGGCGAAACAAAAGACTCGTTCTGGGAAAAAGATAGGGACGTTCCGAATCGCGTGGAAAAGTCTTCCTCGATAGGGAGTCAGATTCGGATCGAGGACGACGCTCCGTCGCTTCCGGGCAGAACGCCGGAGCCGCCGTCTGAAGACGTATCGCGGAAGTCTGAAAGGTTTTTGCGGAACGATACGCGCGCCGGTCTGGACTCTTCCGCGTTGAATTATGCGCGGGACCGGAAATTTATTGTGGCGGAGGCGGAATCGGACGCGTCGGCGTTGGAGACGCTCAAAGCCTCGGCGCCTCCAAAAGTGGAACGGGAGGAACTTCTTAAGGAGTTGAAAAAGCATTCGGAGATTCTTCAGGCTCAGGCGAAGGTGGTGAAGCTGGTTGCGAAAATCATTGAACCGAGCGTCGTTCAGATTAAGGCGGACATGCTGAAACGGGGCGCGCACGGAGAACAGATTCGTTTTCACGACGAGGGCAGCGGAATCATCGTGGAGCGAAATGGAAAATTTTATGTTTTGACCAATCATCACGTCGTTCGCGAATCGCTTGCCGAGCAGATTGAGATTAAGCTTCACGACGGACGGAGAACCAATCCGATTCACACCTGGTACGACGAGGAGACGGACGTGGCCGTTTTGGAGATGAAAGAGACTGATTTGGTTCCCGCGGCGATTGGCGACAGCAATTTGACGGAGATAGGGGATTTTGTTCTTGCTTTCGGCAGTCCGTTTGGACTCCAAAGCTCCGTTACGTTCGGAATCGTCAGCGCCAAAGGACGACGCGCGGTGAATCTGGCCGCCAACGTGAATCTTCAGGATTTCATTCAGACGGACGCCGCGATTAATCCGGGAAATTCCGGAGGTCCTCTGGTCAATCTTCAGGCCGAGGTGATTGCGATGAATACCGCGATTGCCAGCAGTTCCGGGACGAACGCCGGGATAGCGTTTTCAATACCGATTCGAATGGTGACGCTCATTGCCGATCAGTTGATTCGCTACGGAAAAGCGCACCGCGCATATCTTGGCGTGACGCTGGATTCGCATTTCACCATTCAGGACGCCCGAAAGCTTGGGCTGCCGCACAGTTACGGAGCGCGGGTCCTTGAGGTTCAGCCCGATTCGCCCGCCGCGAAGGCAAATTTTACGAAGGGAGACGTGATTCTGAAATTTAACGGTTCGACCGTGGAGGACGAAAAGCATCTCTACAATCTGGTGAATCTGACGGAAATAGGGAAGGAGATTCCGGTGACGGTTTACCGGAACGGGAAAGTGTACAAAATTAATATTTTCCTGAACGAGCGTTAAGAGGCGTTTGAAGAAATGGACGACGGGAGCGACGCCTTCATTCTTGAGGTTTGCGGTTTGAAATGCGAGCGAAGCGGTAAGATAATTCTTGACGGCGTTAATTTTCGAATAGCCCGAGGAGAGTACGTTTCTCTTTCCGGGCCGAACGGAGCGGGAAAATCGACGCTTCTGAAGTGTCTGATGCGGATTTTGCCGATAGATTCTCAAAGCCGTATTTTTCTTTCCGGCGAAGATTCGGGGCGCTTTTCCGCTCGAAAACTGGCGCGGAAAATCGCGTACGTTCCACAGGCCCAGACGGGAAATTTTCCGTTTACGGTTCGTCAGTTTGTCGAAGCGGCCCGTTATTCCCGGCAGTCTCTGTGGGAAAATACCCGCGCGGCGGATTTGGCGACGGCGGAAACGGCTCTCGCGGCGACGGGACTCGAGCTGTTTGCCAATCGGGAACTTTCCACTCTTTCCGGCGGCGAGCTTCAGCGCGTCTGGCTGGCCGGCGCGATTGCTCAGGAGACGGATATTCTTTTGTTGGACGAGATTACTTCTCAAATGGATTATCGCGTTCGAGAAGAAACTCTTGAATTGCTGAAACGTCTGAATCGGGAGTTTGGCAAAACGATTCTCGTTATTACGCACGACGTCAACGAAGCGGCCAGAAATGCGAACAGGATTCTCGCCTTGAAGAATGGAACGCTTTATTTTGACGGCAAAACGGATGATTTCCTAAATGAAAAAACGCTTTTCGGGCTTTATGAAACGCCGTTTCTTCTGTTGCGCGATCCGCATTTGCCCCGTCCCGCCGTTTTGCCGTTTAGGGGAACCGATTGATTTACGGTCCTGATTCAGCCGAT
>CAZWOV010000091.1:6717-9142 GCA_964635645.1 uncultured Planctomycetaceae bacterium
CCGGCGCGGTTCTGATTCCGTCGATACCGCCGCGGTCCTGTTTGCCGAATCAGGAGTATTTGAGGGGCGGCGTTTTGAACGGAGTTGAAAACGATTTCGGAGATAAACGTGAGAAATAAAGAAAATGGTCCGCGCGGAAAGAGTGCGAATTGTTTCCGCGCGGATAAAAAGCATTGCCGAGGCGCCTGTTTTACTGGATTTCCGTTTGGCTTTTTTTCCGTATGAGCTGAACGCCGTCAAGAATCACGTGTCCGTTCGCGCCCTGATTGGAAACGATGATTTTTGCTTTTTCCTTGCCGGCGTCAAATCTGAAAATTCCGATGGACTGAAAAGGGGTTTCCGCGCATTTCTGTTGATTAAGCAGGATTTTTTTTATTCCGTCGGCCGAGTGGACTTCCACGGGCGCGTTCGTCGCGCGGTTGCCGAGAGGAACGTAAACGAGACGCACGTCGTACTCTCCGGCTTGCGGAATATCGACGGCGTAGACGGCTTTTTTGGTTCCGCATCCGGTTCCGCCGTCGTGGTAGTAGCCTTTGCCGATATGCGGGCCGACGACGTCGTTAAATTTCCAGTCGCCGACGAGCAGGGCTTTTTCGTCGCCGCAGTAAATTCCGGGAATCGATTCGTCGGTCAGATTTGGGTATTTGGGCGGCGCGAGTTCTTTTTCGATGATTTGTCCGTCGGCCTTAAGACGTTCGGCAAGTTTGGAATACTCGACGTCCTGAACGTCGATTCCCTCTTCGAGAGCCATGCTGGCGACCGTCGCGGCGCTCTGGCCGAGAATCATGAAGACCGGCTCCATGCGGATGGAACCGTAGGCGATGTGCGAGCTTGAGACGCAGACGGGGACGAGGAGGTTCGTGCATTCGGATTTTTTGGGCAGGATCGTTCCGAAATCGATAGGATACGCGCCGCCGGGCGAGACCTGAACGTCTCCTTCGTTCCAGACGACGGCTTTTCCATCGTCAAGAATCCGCGCGTAACGCTGACAGTGGTGAGAGTCCATCTGGTAGGAACCGAATCCGATTGGGCGCGGAACCGGTTTCATACGGCGGCAGTGAAGTTCCGTATGAACGAAATCGCCGATCATTCGCCGCCCTTCGCGAACGTAGATTTTGTGTCCAAAATGGCGCGTGTCGGAAAATTCATCCCTGGCAAGTCCCCAGTTCTGGTACGCATTCCGAACGTCGGCGGGGATTCGCGGGTCGTTTTGGAGCGTCCACATCAGTCCCTGCTGCCACATTTCGTGAGCCAGACAGATCTTTTCGCGTTCCGCGTCGTCCGCTTCGATGAAATCGTAGTTCTGTCCAATGAAATCGTGAGAGAACGGTCCCCCGTTGTTGACGTCCGTTTTGCCGTTCGGCATTGGGGAAATGATCATCAGAAACCGCTGTCCCGCTATGATGGAACGAACGAACAGTTCGTAGTTTTTCGGATCGTAATTAGCCGGTTTCGTGAAGGGAACGCGGTTTTCTGGAATTTTCGTCATGCACAGCCGGTAACAGTACGCCTGAATTTTAGAGTCGGCCGCGCCGTCTTCGCCGCCGACGGTTTCATTAACGTATGGAAGCAGGCCGCTTTCCGGTTTGCCCGGTTCGACATAGGGATCGACGTAGGGTACGAACTGGTGGGAACGGGCGTTCGCCGTCTGGATTCCGTTGAGGGTTTCGCCGTACTCCCGGTTGCTTTCGCGTCCGAGATGGAAAGAGACTCCGGCGGCGGCGAGAAGGTCGCCTTCGTACGTGGCGTCGATGAAGGTTTTGCCGCGCCAGACTTCGCCGTTTTTCATTCTGATGGAGAGGATTCGGGTTCCGTCCTTTTCAACGCAGTCGCTCTTCATGCGGTCCAGATATCGTCCGCGAAAAACGGGAATTTCGTTTTCTTTCACGAATTGTTCAAAAATCATTTCGGCAACATGCGGTTCAAAAACCCAGGCGGTTTCCGTTGCGTTGTCGAAACCTCGTCCTCCCTGTCCCGGCATTCCGAGATTGGGAATGGGCTGCCAGTTCCACGACTCGGGTTTTTGGTAGTGCAGCCAGAGCCGATGATAAAATTCACGGGCAATACCGCCGATGACGCTTCTGTCTCCGGAGTCCGTCGCGCCAAGGCCCGCGGACGAAAGACCTCCAAGGCGAGCGTCCGGACAGACGACGACGGCGGTTCGCCCCATTCGTTGGGCCTGGACCGCGGCGGAGACGCCGGCGCTTGAACCGCCGTAAACGACTACGTCGTAGATTTTTTCGGAATCCGTCCGGGGTTGGGCGGGAATGGAGACTCCGCGCAGAAGAACGCAAAAGATGGAAAGAAACATCAGGAATTTACGCATGGCAAGACCTTTCATGAAAAATGAACGAAATCGTGGATTGGGCGGAACGCTTGACCTTCTCCGTCGCAGGAGTTCAGAAGACGCGGCGGGCGGCGCTGG
>CAZWOV010000092.1:0-9106 GCA_964635645.1 uncultured Planctomycetaceae bacterium
CCTTGAGGTTTAACGCCTTGAGGCTTTTTTTGTGCATAATGCGGAGCTTGGAGTTGATAGTTGAGGGGGCAGGGTTGAGGGTTAGCGTTCAGAGTTAGGGGGTATGGTTGAGAGGTTAGTATGGAGAGTTAAGCGCAGTGCGTGAGCGCGGCGGTTTCTTTGGCGGTTTTTTCTGAAAGTATTTTTTCGCGTCCGGAGGCGGATTTTTTCCTGCCGTTTCTCTTTTGGGGTTCATAATTTGAAATACATGATTTGAAGGTTTAGGGGGCGAACCGCTTCAGGGTAATTGTTTTTTCTGCCTGGATAGCTAATTGACGGATATGCCGCGATTTTTGCAACGGGTAGAACGTTGCGGTTTGCCGTTTTTCTGGAAAGCGGAGCGACGTATTCGATAGACGCGGTATTTCGTAACCGATATGCCGAGAAGAGATTGTGAAAAGAAAACGAAAAGAATATAAAATAAATAAAAAAGCCGAAAATAAAATTTCGGCTTAAAATGGGCGATACAGGACTCGAACCTGTGACATCCGCCTTGTAAGGGCGGCGCTCTAACCAACTGAGCCAATCGCCCGAATGTCAATAACACTATTATGCCAGATTTCAAACGTTTGTCAAGAAGGGGTGGGGCGTTTTCAAAGAGCTTTTTTAAAGTTTTTAGTCGTTAAGCGTATTATTAGGCTGATTGGGCTGATTTGGAGTTTTTTTATTTTACGTATCTTGCCTTAAATGTATTTCTTTATTTTAATGATCGTTTGTTTATTTTGGGGACGACGAATCCGATAACGTTCGCAGTTCTTTCAGACGCGCGGAGGCTTCACGGCGAGAAAAGGCGTCGCAGGAATCGTCCGTAAGCTCCAGGAATCTTTCATAGGAAGCAATCGCTCTTTCTTTCCGACCGTCGCGTTCCAGAAGCCGCGCCAAATGGTAATATGCGTCTGCGTAATCGCTGTGATAGGCAAGAGCTCCTTCCAGCGCGGAGATTGCGAGTTCGGTTTCTCCCAGTTCGCTCAGAAGGCAACCAAGATTTACGCGCGCTTCAACGAAATCTTCATCCAGTTCAATTGCCATGGAAAATCGTTCGCGCGCGGCGTCCAGTTTTCCCTGCCGTTGGAGAATATCTCCGAGTTGGAATGCGTCTTCGGCATTCGCCCCCTGAGCGAAGAGGATATTTCGCCACATTTCTTCCGCGTCGGCGAGTTTGCCCGCTTCATCCAGGGCCATGGCGGAGGAACGCATTTGCGAGATGGAAATAAAGTTTTCAGGCGTATTGGTGAATTCTTCCGTATTCTGGTTTTCAAAAAAAGCGAGCGATCGGTTCCAATGTTGAAGTTCCGTTTTGGTAGAGTATGAATTTGGGCAAGAGTTGGTTTCCGTTCCGGTCGGCGTTGAAATAGAATCGTTCTTATGTTCGTTTTTTTCTTCTTCCTGGTTTTCAATGGTTTCAAAATCGAGTAACATTTGTCCGGAAGATTCAAGAAGTTTGTCGTTTTGCCGGAGGTAAACGTTTTTTCCCTGAATGACCAGATCTCTTCCTGCAAGGAGCGGCAGAATACCGGGATTCAGAGAACGGAGAGCGTTGAGTTTTTTCTCGATGGACGGATGTTTAACGCCGTTTTGAAGTAGAAGAGAAAGTCGTCTGGCGGAGAAAACTTCTTCCAGATTAAAGTAGGGAAGCCGTTTGATCACGCGGACGGGGGCGATTAATCCCCTCTGATACCAACGCCGGACGTCGGAAACTGTGACGTTGAGCAGTTCCGCCAGCATGACCGGAGTGTAGAGCGCCGTGAGATCTTTAGATTGATCGTCGCTTGGGAAGAGTCGCTGAAGGAGCTGCGTTTCCGTGGCGATTCGCGTTAATCCGCATTCGATATCGTTTTGAATGGAATCGGTAAGCCACTCGGGAATTTCCTGCGCACAGGCGTCTGTGAAAACGTGACGACGTTCTCCGATGATGATCCAGTCTGCGGTAATTTCATTTTGTATGGGCGAAGAGGACGTTGGCGATGGAGTGGATGGGAGTATCGAGCCTCCGTGTTCACGAATTAATTTGGTAATCTCACGCATCGACATGCTTTGAAGAGGTCCGAAAATGCGGACGGTTTTGCCATTCAGAAAATGGCAGGAACGCGGAGTCAAAGGGCCCTGGGATTCGGACGCAGGCATGAGTTTACCCTTAATAAATGTTAATGGGTGGAGAAGCGTCTCTCCACCCGAAATGGATTATTGCCTTACCGGAGGCAGAATTTGATTCGAGACGGCAGGGAGTTCTGCCGTCGGCGTGGTTATGGATTTGACAGATTGATTTTCTGCCGACGGAACGGGAGCGGAGTCCGCGTTCAAAACGGAACGTTCAGATTCCAGAATAGAGCGTTTCTCGGCAAATGTTTTTTTGGCTTCCGACGCGGGCGAGGAATTGGTTTGCTCGACGGCGGAAGCAGACGGCGCGTTCGTCGCAGGATTGGTTTCCGGAGTGTAAGGCGAAGTGGTTTCCGGCGTGGAAAGCGTTTTTACGTTGGGAGTCTGCGGCGGTACGACAGGAATTGCCGCGCCGTTCTGTCCTGATTCTGTTTGCGCAGGGACGCTCGAAGTTGGCGTCTCTACGGTTGGCGCCTCCTGATTTTGCGAATTCACCGAGGGAACGGTGAAAGCGGGAGCGGGCGGAACGATAGGGCTGTCGGACAAAATATCGTTTCCGCAGGCGTCAATTGGGACGTACCGCGTTACGATGCGCGGAACGCGGACGACTTTTTCTTCCGGAACCATTCTGCAAACTTTGACTTCGTAAGTTTCCTCCGAGCATTCGTCCACCATTTTCCAGGTCGTGTATGGGATTTGGCGAACGCGTTCTTCTTCTTTCCAGGTGCAGACCTTAACGGGAACTTTATTTACGACGACTTCTTTGACCGGTTTCATCGTGGTGACAGGGACTTTTTTAACGACCTGTTCGCGCACCATTTCCGTGACGGTTACCGGGACTTTTGTCACAACGCGTTCTTCAACCATTCGAGTTGTCGTGACTGGAACCTGCTCGCAGACCTGTTTCGGTACGGTATAGGTTCTTGGCACCTGGACGGGTTGCGGATTTGGGACCCAGATTTTCTGAACTTCATATTTTCCCTTATTAGACGGCGTCCAGTAAAGTCCGCCGCGTTGTTTTGTGACTTCGCCGGTCGTTTCGTTCGTAACGGCTTTTGGTTCCTGAAAAGCCAGTTTGTGTCCGAAAAGTCCATGGTTTGGTTTGAGAACGAGTTGATCGGTGAACGCGCCCTGATCGACGTATTTTGTTTCGTAGGAAGTGACCTGTTCGTTGATTGTTCTCGTTCGAGTCTCCATCGTGGTTTCACAGACGGGTTTTTGAACGACGCAGACCTTTTCCTGTTCAATGATTTTCTGAACGGGTTTCATACAGTATGAAATTTCCTCGCGTTCGCAGGTTTCGGGCACGTATCGAACGCGTTCCTCGCTTTTTTCCTGCATTTGAATTTCCGTGACGGGAATGCGTACCGTGTATCTTTCTTCCCGCATTTCCGTTTCCACGACTTTTTTCTGGACGGTTACGGGACGAGTTCGAAGTTCCGTTTCCCAGACCGGTTTGTACGCGACGACTTTTTTCTCGTCGTAGACGGTTTCGCAGACGACGCGATATGTCGGGGGCGTGTAGGCGCATACTGGTCCGCAGGCGGAACAAACTCCGGAAGACTGGAGCGGCGTTGCGGTTCGAATGGTTGCGGACGGGTTAGCGGTACAGGTTGCGCATTCACCGTAAAGCGTTTCAGGGGAATAACTTCCGGATAAGACGTTTCCGAGCATAAGAAGACTCAGCAGGGAACCGAAAGTTTTGGCTTCGCGAGAGCCTGTTCCGATCGGATTGCATTTTTTTGAATTTCTGTTTTTCATTGTTTGGCCTCAGATTAAACAAAATTCCCCAAATGAGCCGTAATATTTCCTAAATTCCATACTTTCATAATATATTATGCCTCATGAAACGTGATTTGTCCAGAAAAAACCTTAAAAAAGATTTAAAGTTTTTTGGAATTTCACGGAAATTCAAAGAGACTTCATTCGTATTTTAGGAGAGAAGAAAAGAAAAAACTGAAAGTATTGTCAGTAAATTTAAATTTTTATTTGACGGTTGATTCGTATGAAGTATGAGAATTTCAACGCCATGCGGTCGTGAAACAGGATTGAAAAACGTGAATTTTTATTTGAACGGCCGACCAGATCTGATGAAATCAGGAAGTCGGAGAGACGGTACGGTAATGAAATCAGGAAGTCGAGGGACGCGGTATTTTTACTGGATTTGGAGTTTTTGAGAGTTTATCGACTGAAAAAATTTTCTTGAGCGGCAGACGGCGGGAAACCCTTGAAAAAAATAAACATTACGTTAAAATAATGAAAAAGATTCTTTTTTTATATTTATCCGGAGGGTAAAATGAGACTTGAGACGCTTCAGATTACTAATTTTCGCGGGATTCATTCGATGACGATTCCTTTCCATCCGAAAATGAATGTCCTTGTGGGTGTGAACGGGGCCGGGAAGTCTACCGTTTTGGATGCGCTTGCGATTCTTCTGTCGCGTTTTGTGACGCTTGTCCGCAGCGGGAAGAACTCTGGAAAAGATATTGCCGCGGCGGATATTTCGGCCGGCAGGGAATTTTCAGCGCTTCGGCTTCAGTCTTCCGATTCAGAACGCCGTTACGCGTGGGGGGTAGTGAAGTCGTTGGTAAAATCCCGTAAAAATGCCCATGATATCGATGAGATTCTTCAGAGAACCAGTACTGGAGAATTCAGCAATATCCGCGAACTTACCGCGTCTTTGCGTAAAGAGATGGAGCGGACGGGGGAACTTTGTTCCATTCCGGTCGTGATTTATTATCAGACGAATCGTATTGCGTTGAATTTTCCGCGTTTTGTTCATACGGACCGCGATTTTTCACTGATGAGCGTTTATTCCGAAGCGCTTTCCTGTCGGGCGGATCAGCGTATTCTTCTCGAATGGTTCCGCGAACGTGAAAGTATAGAAAATCGGGAATTTCGGCGGCTTGTGCTCGAAGCGCAGGAATCGACTCTTTCAGGAACGGGAGAAGGATCCTCGGAAACGAGGAAAATCGTAGAAGAATATCGCGATTTGAAACTTCAAACGTTGCGTAACGCTTGGCGGGCGTTCATGCCGGACTTGAGTCGGTTCACAATTCGAGAGAATCCTTTGAGGCTTGAGGCGATGAAAAACGGCGTTCCGTTTCGGATGGACCAGCTATCGGACGGAGAAAAAAGTCTTCTGGCGCTCGTCGGAGACATTGCGCGTCGTCTGGCGATTGCCAATCCAACGGCGTCGAATCCACTGGAAGGGAAAGGGATTATTCTTGTTGATGAAATTGATCTTCACTTTCATCCAAAGCGGCAGCGGACGCTTATTCCTCAGCTTCAGGAGGTGTTTCCGAATTGCCAGTTTATCGTGGCGACGCATTCGCCGCAGATTCTTGGACATGTTCATGCGGAAAGTATTTTCATGCTTGTGGAGAATGAAGAAGGAGTCGTGGAGATGCGTCGTCCGGAAGAATCTTACGGTATGACGACAAACGAAATACTTGAAGATATTATGGACGTGCCTTCCCGCGATCCGGACGAAGAAAGAAAGCTGCTGCGTCTTTTCGAGTTGATTGAAAGAAAAAAACTGGCCGAAGCGAAGGCTTTGATTGAGGAAATCAGGAATTATCGCAAATCGGAACCGAAATTGTTGGCCGCGGACGCAAGGATTCAGTCGATTGAAAGCCGATTGAGCGAGGCGGAAAAGTGAAAGAGAGAAACGGCGACGGTAAATTTTGATTTTTGTTTCGTTTTCTTTTTCTATCGATAGAAGATAGCCGCGATAAAGAAAATTATGGAATTTTGGAAAATTTTTTCAGAAATAAAGGTTCAACCCCTTGAAATAAAATTGCCGACGATACATAATATAAACTATTGGCGGAATCTGGCAATCCGCCTGTTTATCCCTGGATACTTTTGACACAGGAAACAATAAAATGGATCGTCGAACGATGCTCAAAACTTCGGCTCTCTCAATGAGCGCCGCCGTGATGGGAATTCAGACAGTCAACGCAGCCGAAAACTGCTCAACCCCAAAAGGAACCAATCTCGTGAAACGTTACCCAAACGAATTTTTCTATGACAAGAACGGCAAATTCCTTGAAGACCGCGCTCGCGAAGCTTTTTATGAAATGTTCAAGGCGTACCATTATCCGCTTTGCGATTTCGTCGAAAAAAATATCTGGTTCGTGGATTTTGGCATGGGCGATTTCGCAAATACCGGTATGGGAGGAATCATTTGGCTCAACCGCGAAGATTATCGTTACTTCAGCCATGATATTTACCTTCTTCCCGGACAGATGATTCCGGAACACCGGCATCTCGCAACGGAAAAAGCTCCTGCCAAGATGGAATCCTGGCACGTGCGTTACGGGTCCTGCTTCAACTGGTCCGAGGGCGAAGAGACCGTTCCGGCCATCAGCAAACCGTCTGTCTCTCAGGCGGCTTCCGTTCACTGCAAGCATTGCGAATTTCTCCAGGTCGGCGACATTCGTAATCTTGGTCAGCTCGAAAAATGGCACTTCCTCCAGGGCGGTCCGGAGGGCGTTATCGTCACGGAATCGGCAACCTATCATGACTTTGCCGGTTTGCGTTTCTCCAATCCCGATGCGAAACTCTGATCGTTATTGCGGCGAATCGTCAGCTTTCTGAAACGGAGAACGAAAGATTTTTTGTGGAACCTTTCGTTCTTTATGTTTGAAATCGGACTTTTTCTTTACCGTTAAATATCCAGGTTTCTAAATCTGAATTTTGTCCCATGGAAGAACCTCTTCTTGGGAGGAAATTTTTTACGGAGCGTCTTGACTCCCAATTATTGATATGCTATAATTCGGAAGACGGGGGGACGTTAGCCTGCCGAAATTTGAAAATAAATGTTTTTTCAAAAGGAGTCCGATAACAATGAAATTCTCTCGCCGAAGATTTCTTTCCACTGTTTCTGCATCCGTCGCTGGTCTTTCTGCGGTTTCCGCGATGAACTCAACCGTATTTGGAACGGAAGGGGCGCCGGGCGTACCCAATATTGCGGGATTTGACGAGACGTTTACCAAAATAGACGAGACGCGGCCATGGGAAAAATACACGGATCGAAAGGTTCGAGTAGGGCTTGTTGGTTACGGAGTCTGCCGTTTTTCAACTCAGTTCAGTCTTCAGAATCATCCTAACGCCGAGGTTGTCGCGGTGAGCGATCTGGTTCCGGAGCGTTGCGCGGCTCTGTCGAAAGAGGCGCGTTGCGAAAAGACGTATCCTTCTCTTGAGGAGATGCTTAACGACGATTCGATTGAAGCGATTTTTCTTGCGACGGACGCTCCGTCGCACTGCCGGCAGGCGATCGAAGTACTGAAACGCGGAAAACACGCGGCTACGGCAGTCCCCGCGATGTTTGGAAATCTTGAAGAAGCTTTTGAGCTTTACCAGACGGTTCGGGCGAACCCGGAACTGGTTTATGCGATGTTTGAGACGACGGCTTATCGGGACGGCTGTTACGCCATGCGTCAGCTTTACCGCGCGGGGGCTTTTGGAAAAATGGTTTATTCCGAGGGCGAATACTACCACTATAGCGCGGGCGGTATAGGCGGAATCGGCTCGTGGAATAACTGGCGGCACGGGTTGCCTCCGCAGTTTTATCCGACGCATTCGAACGGTTTTTACTGCTGCGCGACCGGCGGGTCGTTTACGGAAGTTTCCTGCATGGGGATTCGGAGCGTTCAGGATCGATATCAGGCTGAATCGAACGTTTACCGGAATCCTTTTGGGACGGAGATAGCTCTTTTCCGCACGTCGGAAGGCGGAACGGCCAGAATGGGCGTCAGTTGGGATACGCCGCGTTTTGAAGGCGAAATGGGGCGTTGCCGGGGGCAGTTCGGTTCTTTCTACGATCGATTTGACGGAAATGAAAAGGGAAACGAGCTGGCAAAGAATGTGAACGTTATCAAACCCGCGTTGCCTCCTGGAGTGATTCCCGGCGGACACGGCGGTTCACATGGATATCTGGGACACGATTTCATTGACTCGATTTTGCGTAAACGATCGCCTCTGGTTGACGTTCGTATGGCTTTGAATCTTTCGGTGGCCGGATTCATTGCGCATCAATCGGCTCTTAAGGACGGAGAGCTGATGAAGATACCGCAGTTTAATTGAGAGTAAATACGCGCGTCCGGTTCATTTTCTCTTTTGTCAGAGGAGTTTCAATTCAGAAAACGACGGCGAAACGAATGAATCCGGCGGTATGGTTGTTCTGAGGCGTCCTCTGTCGGAATGAGGCGCAGGATAATCGAATTTAGTTTTCAGGTAAATTTATGATATTTAAGAAAAATCTCAGCATTGCGTTGCTTTTGATCGGAGGTTTGGTTTCTTCGGTTTGGGCCGAAAGTGGAAACGCTCTTAAAACGTGGGAACCGATTTGGCTTAACGCTAACGATTTGTCGCTGGCGACAGGAAATCCCTCCATGCAGACGGCCTCCTGCGGTTCCGTTCACATTCCGATCTGGTCGCTTTCCGGCGGAACGGTCGGACAGTCTGTTTCTGGAATTGCGACGAATCTTCCGAAGGACTGCGCGGCAGTGCGTGTGGAAATCGTCGTGACTACGGACGCCCCGGAAACGAGTCCGGAGCTTGAGGACGTTTATCGGGTTCATCTTTCGCAAATGCCGGAAGGCGCTCCTTTCAATTCGCGTTACGTTTTGGGAACTCCCGTGAGGACAAAGTTGCCGAAAGGGCCCTTTTTGACCAGAACAATTACTCTTGAGTCCTGGTACGGCGTAAATCCGTCAATGCCGTTGACGGTGAGAATTCAGCGCGAACCGGGAGATCCGGCGAATACTTTTAAACGTCCAACCGGATTGGTTGCGGTTAAAATCACTCCTTTGGCCGGACTTGAGGAACCGGCGATAGTTCAGGATGTTCCCGGGTACAATTCGTGGCCGATAATTCAGGCTATCGGCGAAAAGCTCGTCTGCGTCTATAGTTGCGGAACGGCGCATTCTATCGACGAAGGCGTTCGCGGCGTTTGGGCAAAAAC
>CAZWOV010000093.1:0-9065 GCA_964635645.1 uncultured Planctomycetaceae bacterium
TGTTTCCTGCTTGTTCAGGCGGATCAGATCCAGCTGAATTTCTTCCGCAGAGTCCAGTGCGCGGCGCAGAAACCCAGTTTCCGGACGGTAAGCGCCTTCAATGCAGAGGACGCGAAGAGAGCTTTTGACAATCGTCACGAATGCGTCCAGTTGATTGTTGGCGGTTGAAGCCTCGTTTTTTTGCGTCGGAACGCGTAATGAGAGTTTAACTTCTCCTGTTTCCTTGGGAATCCATGAGAGAGAAATCGGAAGCGTTTCTGAATCGCTTTCCGCTCGAACGACCGTTTGCGCGGCAATTTCCATTTTGCCAGATGCATTTTCCGTCAATAGCTCTACCGGAATCTCGCGTCCGGCAAAACCATTCAGGCGGATTCGGCCCGTGACGGCGACTTCCGTGTCGACAAATACTCGTTGTTCCACAATGAAATCTTCAACGGCGGCGTCGATAGTCTGCGTCTTTGGCCGGTCGGAACCAAAACATACGGAATAAAGCGGAATTCCAAGTTGGTTAAAGTGCCGAGCCGCCGTTTGAGGAAGAACGTCAAGCGGCGGAAGCGAACGTTGCGCCCCGTCGCTTAACAGAACTATTCCCAGAATTTTTCGACCGGATGATTTTTGGAGAACTTCGAGCAGCGCGTTTCCAATAGCCGTTTTTTCTCCTTGCGGCGTCGGTGGGAAAGAGATTTTTCCGTTGGCGTTTATCGGAAGAGACTGAATCGCGTTGTCGAATGAAAAAACTTCGGTTTGAATATTTTGAGCCATTTTCGCCAGTTCTTTTGAAGACGCGCTTAAAGCTCGCTCCATGGCGAAATAGCGGGAAACCATTTCCTGAGAGGTTGACGATTCGTCAGAGGAAACGTCTGTTTTTTTTTCAGAGACAATTTCATCTTTGACCGCCATACTTCCCGAAGCGTCCGCGAGGATGAAGACGGTACTCGGGAATACTTCTGTTTCGGTTGTGGAAACGGACGGTCGGGTCAGAATGACCGTAAGAAGAAAAAGAGTTAGCCAGTGCAGAAGAACGAGTCCCCATGGTTTCCGTCCGTTTCGTTTGGGCGCGGTTAACCACGTCGCTCCGGCCAAAATAAGAATGGCGAAGGATAGGAAAACGAAACTGTCGAAAATCGGATGAAACATGAATTAAACGTACTTTCTGGAACGAAAAGGAATGAGCGAATTGGAAGTCGGTTATTTCATGAGGTTTGGTAAAAACGGTTTGCCAGCCAGTTTTCCAACAGGAAAAACAGTAAAATGAAACAGGCGAGCCAATTGAACAAATCGTTGGCGGATTGCGTTCCGGAAATCGTACGTTCCAAGTGTTGAACATTTTCCATAAATACGATGGAAATCGGCTGGAACAGCCGTTGAATTTCTTCATTTGAGAGTCGGTTCATGTCGGTTAGTTCCAGTGGAAGATTCACGCTGAAACCGCGCTGAAAATTCGATACGTTTGAAGAAAGGCCGCTTTGGCGCGAATCCGAGATAAGATAGTTTCCGGTTTGTTCCAGCGCTGGAACGTCGAGTTGACGGCGCTCAACGTCGGGAACGAGCGATATTTCGTCTTTTGGGGAATTGGGAGAAACGGCGCGTTGGTTTTCCGAGACGTTAAACGGTCTGCAACTCAGGAAAAAACGTTCCGATTCCGTACCGCGTAAGGGAAAAGAGATTGTTTCATTGGTAAAAATATTAACGGCCGTTTCATTTTCTTCTGAAAGATATTTTGCCACGACGTTCATCAGAACCGGAAAAATCCATGAATCTCCCTGAGGAAGTAGATTCCAGAGCGTTCTGGAGTCGTTTTGAAACATATTGACAGGTGTTCCGGCAAGCAATATGCGGCCGCTTCCCGCGGTTTTGGAAAGTAAAGCGGGCGAACCGTCGGCCCATTCAAAAAGAATTTGCGCGTCAGCAGCCGGTTCTTCAAGAGTCCACGCTCGAAAAACCGGCGAATCTTCCCATGGGATTGGAGATTCAAGGTCTCTGAAGTTTTTGAGAATTGGATGGACTGTTGAAAATCGGGGATTCAATGCAGCGCCATTGGGAAAACGCGCTTGAAATCCCGGCGTTCCAGGAAGAAACTGACGGGCTTCCGCGAGTTGGAAAGATTGAAGATTTTTGAGAGAAGGCCCCAGAAAAAAAGCAAGTCCGCCTCCTGAATTCACGTATTCGCCCAGTCGATTCCACTCGAGAGATGAGAATCCGGGAGGATCCAGAAAAAAAATGGCGTGAAAACCTTCCAGCGCTCCGGAACGGCGAGCAAACGTTTCGTTAGTGTTTTTAGACGGATTTTTCGAATTTTCCGTAAATTGTTTTGAGGGCGTTCGGTTTCCAAGAAGCCAGTCGGAAAATTGACGATAGGAAATCGTGAAACAATCAAATCCCGCGCGGTTTTCAAATGCAAATTGAGTTGGCGCAAGAGCCTGACGAATAAAAAAAGTATTTTGCTCTGCCGGGTCGTTGGCAACAAGCAGAACAGGAACGGGAGGAGCTTTTTCTATCGTGAAGCCGCGCGCGTTATCCGCCGCGAGAGCGTCGTCGTCTAACAAAGCGATAAATCCCTGGTTGACGCCGATTTTCAGACTTCCAAGCTGGAATGCGACGGGTATGGATATTTCAGGTTTTTTATCGGAGGAAGAATTGGGGCGAGGGGCGATATTAACCGGAGAGACGTTTTTTTCTTCTCGAAGTTGCGGGCGTCCCGTTTCATCCAGGAGAAAAATGCCCAGCCTGTGAGATTTTTCATCGGAAAGAAAGACCTGCGAATGAATTTCAACAGAACCGCCGGAAACGGTTTGGAAAGAGCTTTCATTAGGAATATCCAATCGGGCGTTGGCCGCTTGTTTAACGCCGACGTCAATGAGCGCGATACGTAGATCAGGAAACTGCCTTTGGATTTCATTTAATGAACGTTCCAGTTTTTCTCGTTGAAATTTACCGTTAAGATTCCAGCTTTGAGTTGTGCAGTCGGTAAAAATAAAAATTTCCTGATGTTCCAATGTTGATGTTTTCAGTAGTTCCAGCGCATCCGGGAGTATTTCCGGAATACTTTGAACGCTGGGCGTTGTCTTTAATTGCATGATTTGGCGCTGGATTTCTCCTTTGTCCGGTGAAAACGCCGGTATCGCAAAACTGGTTGACAGTACGGCCGCGGAACTTTGAGAAGGCAGATCGGTTAAAATTTGAAGCGCCTGCGCCTGAGCTTCCGCCAAACGCGAACGGTTTTCAAAAATATACTCCATACGTACGGACGTATCGATTAGAAAAATAACGGCGGTTGGCTTATTCGAGTATTCCGTTGGATAGTTTGTATTCAGAGAATCGTTTTGGGCGAACTGGATTCCTGGTCGAGCAAAGAGCAGGACCAACATTGCCGTTAACGCCATTCGAACTGCCAGTAGAAGCCAATGTCGTATTTGAAATGATCGACGGCACGTCTTTTCTTTAATTTGAAGAAAACGTAATGCTGGAAACGTAAGTTTTTGAGGTCTGGGGCGCATCAGAAAATGAAGGAAAAGCGGAACTCCGACGCATACCATGGCTCCCAGAAACAGAGGATTCAGGAAAAAAACGGTCATTTCAATTTCGATTCTGCAGTAATAATCGTCAATACTTCTTCCATTTGTTCCCAGTCTTTGTCTGTTCCGCTGGTCCAGACATTGCGGATAATTCCATGTTCAACGTGAAGGATCGTTGGAAAACCAATCCCGTCGATTCTTCGTCTGGCGGAAGGTTTTTCATATTGAATGCAATCAATCAGATCAAGACGAAAACGATCGGCAGGATCCCACCAGACGTTTTTAAAATGAAATCCATAGGAGCGAAAACATTGTTCGACGACTTGGCGCAGTTGGAGTTCGTCTCTTTTTTTCTGTTCCAGAAAAAGATCTCGTTCCAACTGGCCCATTTCGTACCAGTTAATCGGAGCCGCCGTTTTGGCGTAATAGGCAATCGGAATTACTTGAAAATTCGGATTTTTTTCAGCGCTTTGAAGCGGAGACCAAAGACGTTGAAGAAGTTTGCCGGAATGGTCGTCCCAAGGTCCCCAGAGAATGATGAACATTGTTTTTCCGATAAATTCAGATGGGATTGGCGGAGGTTCTTTGCCAATTACGGGCTGGAGAGAATTGAAGTCTCCGATTGGGATTCCCGTTAAGAAATGATCTTCCGAAGAAGTTCGGAAAATAAAATCTCCAAACAATAAGAGCGGAAGCATGGCCAGTGCGACAATACTGAAAACGATCAGATTTGTCCACCCGTCCATTCGCTGTTCCTGTCTGCGATATTCTTCTTCCGAACCGATAAAGCCGGGAAGAATATTGGACGTGGAATTTTCCTGTTCAGACGTTTTGTCAAGAAGATTTTTTTCTGGTTTTTCCATTCTCTTTACCTGGAGTCTGTGAATTCCTTTCCCAGACTTTATTCCAGTCGAAAAAAGAGCGGCAAAAAAGTTCCCGCCGCTCTTTTTCCAACATTGAGCCGCGTTATTCGTCGACGGATTCTTCCATAATCATCGGAACGAGGAAACGATAGAATGTGAAATTTGAAATCGCTTCCTGAACAGGCGTATTACTTGAATGCGCGGAGGAACTCCATGGCAAAATATAGACGAGAGTAATTCCGGTGTTGACTTCCGTTACGTAAAGGGCGGAAGTTCCCGGCTGACGAATTCCCGAACCCGGCATGTCGTGAACGCCGGACGTCATAATGTATTTGGGTTCCGACGGCATCATCGTATTACTCATGTTGTCGTCGTTCATTTTTTGATTCTTTTTGGAACGTGAGGAGGATTTCTTCGCGCTATTGTTTTTTTTACCCGTATTGTTCATTTTGTCCGCCATACGGATAATTTTTTCCAGGTCCATATTAACGTTGCCCTGGTACATTGCCTGGAATCCGGGACTTTGCGGATTTTTAGAAAGTACTCCGGCGCGAAGAAGCCCTGTGGAGGAGTCCAGAAGATAAAGCGCTTCGACTCCGGCGTCGACATATCCGGTGCACGTGAGATAGCCGTCGACTCGATCAGACGTATTCGCGCGGGCAATTATTGGCTGGGCCTGCTTGGTTGGCTGGGAATCTATTCCTGAAATAAAGACGGCGGAAAGAGCTCCGACGGCTGCGCAACAGACTCCAAGCAGAGAAACTGTCATGAAGTTAAGGTGTTTCACCATTTTTCTCCTGTGAAATTAATTTTTTCTTAATTGATGGAAGGCGGGACGCCATAAAATTTGAAATGAAAATTATTGTTTGATAAAAATCAATATTTTTGAAGCTCTGCATTAAATTCCGATAGAATTGACGCTTTGCGTTCAAGAAGCGTTTCGGATATGTCGGCTGCTTTCGTAATTTTTTTGGTGAAGTCCAGTTTGTGAATTGGCTGAACTACGCTGGAACAAATATTGCGCAAGTGCGACGTCATACGCTTCATGAAACGAAACATCAGTACGTCGGACGCCGTTCGTCGGTTTGGCGTTTCCAAATACAGAAGTTCTTTGGTAATGGCGTCGCACTGTTTACCGGCCCATTGGCATTCGCAGATGACGCGGCGCGCTTTCTCTTCGCTTTCGGAACGGATTGCTTCCGTGCAATCGTCAAACAGATGGGAAATTACAATTTGAAGAACGAGCAATTGTTCTTTCTCTTTTCCCGTTGGAAGAAGCGGAGCAAGTTCGCCCATGTCAAAGATATTTTTTGAGTAATCTCCAAGACGTTCGGCGTCTTTGGCAATACTCATGAACACAAGGCATTCCGGTTCGATTTGCGAACGGACAGAACTGTGAATAAGCAATTCTTTGCGAATTTGGCGTTCCAGTTTATTGATCGATTTGTCCAGTTGAGCGGTTTCGTCGCGTACTTTGTCCGATGGGATTCCATGAATACTCACCTGACAGGCAAGTATGAATTCGGCTTTGCCTTTCTCAAGCATCTGAATAAAATCGGATTTGATTTTGTTAATACCAGTCGACTGTTGGAGTGGAGTCGAATGAAACCACTTAAACATTGCCCACCTCCTTTGGCGTTTACGAAATGCTCGGACGAAATGATCTCCATCCTTTATTTTCTACTATCTTTTAACCTGTGTCAAGGGGGGTTCCGTATTTTTTTGCAAAAAAATGCGAATCTCGATATTTTACGGATCCCATTTTGAATTGAATAGTTGAGAGAATGTTTGAAAAATGCTTGAAAAATTCCTGATTTCAGTTTAGGCTATTGAAGCGCGTTCGCAAGGGTCTCTTCATCCTGAAAACCCATAAACTGCTGAACGATTTCTCCTTTTTGAAAAACGAAGAGGGCTGGAATAACTTGAATATTGAATTGCTCTGCCAGTTTAGGCTGTTCGTCGATATTGACTTTGCCTATCCGCGCGACAGACGGCAGTTTTCCCGCGTCCGACCATTGACGGAGAGCCTCGCCCTGTTTTCTGCATGGAGAACACCATGGCGCCCAAAAATCCACTAGAACTTTTTCGTCGCTTTGGATAAACGAAACAAACGTTTCCGCCGTTAAATCAATGATTTGCGGAGTCGCGTTCGAGGAGGACGGAATGGACGTATCTTCCTCCAGAGATGAAGGAGGCGTTGGGGAAACTTCTGAAACTTTGGGACCGCAACCAATCAGAATAGACGCGCCAACGCTGAAAAACAACATAAAAAAAATCTGTTTCAAGATAGTTTTCTCCTGGTCCTGAAAGTTGTTCTTAAGGAAACAATGAGAACAAAACCTCAAAGAAATTCACGGGAAATCTTCTTTGAGGTTTTGTGCGATTCGTCTTTGCCGGATCCCATATTAATTCCGCGCATTCTATTTAAATAGACGGAATGCGTGATTTTCAATACAGAATTTATTTTTTACTCATTGCGGCGGCCAGAATCTGACTGGTGCTTTCACGCATGATACGCGGATCGACTTGACGGCCTTCCTGAAGCGTTTTGCGAACGTCTTTTCCGGAAATAAAAACGGGTTTTTCATCTTTATGATTTTCCATCAGATCAACGCGTCCGATCGAATCGTAATACGCGGCAAATCCAACGTTCAGATTTTTAATTTTCAGATCGCCGTTGAGCTTCGTAAAGATTTCCTGGGCGTCGAAATCACCCCAAATGGCAGTTCCGTCCTTAAACGGCGCGTCGGCGTGTTTACGGCCAATGATAATATCGGTGAAACCAAAGTTCTGACGATAGATCGCGTGCATGACGGCTTCTTTGGGACCGCCATAGAACATTTTGATGTCCAAACCAAGCAGAATCACACGGTCCGGAACGCTTTCGCCGCGCGGTCCCCACAGCTCATGATCGCTATCCCCTTCGCCAAGAGCGCGGTTTTCGATGAGTTTTTCGTAGGTTTGCATTCGGATTTCAGCGCAAACGTCGTCGCCTTTTGTTTCGCCGATAAGAGGGTTAAGGCATGCTCCCGCGTTAAATCCCTGACGAATAAGGGTTTCCAGGCCATAAACCAAAGCGTATTCGTGCGCACGGTGAAGCGGATTGCGCGTTTGGAATGCGACGCACCGTTCCCAACCTTTATTTTCCAGAAGTGCGCGAACTTCTTTGGGACTCAGAACGTACTGACCGAAACTTGGATTTTTAGGTTGAGGAAGAACTTTGATTTTTCCGCCGAGAAGCCAATCTTTGCCTGCGTCGTTTACGAGAACCATATCCGCGCCGGGGTGATCGGTACGGTCGGTAAGGTAAACTTTTTTCAGATAGTCCGCCTTGTCCCATGGATAAACATCGGTGACGTCAACCGTCGCGATAATCTCATTTTTCGAATTAACCAGCGCGACTTTCTGGCCGGGTTTAATCGTTTCCGCAAGTTCTTTCGTCATTGGGAAAGCGAGCGGAATCGTCCACGCGTATTTCTGGCCGTTGAACAGAATGCACTCTTCATTCAGAACGCGATTCCATGCTTCAGAATCCATCGGACCGTCCAGCGGACTGAGCGCTCCGTCTCCAAAGCGGTAAACGGTAGAAAGATCCGCGTCGGAGACCGGAACTTTTACGAGAGTCGCGGCTTCCGCCAGAAATTCATCTTTTTTGCATCCGCAAATAGTGCAGCAAACGGGTTCCTGAAGTCCGCCATGCGGAAGAATAAGCTGTGCCATGAGAATAATTCCTTAACTGTTCTACTGGGAGTTTTATTCCGAAAGTTTTGCTGCGTTTGGGCAAACTCGACTTCCGGAGTTATCCAAATGAAATACTTTAGTAAATTTAAGTTATGGAGATCCGTAAGCGGATCGTTTTTTTTATCGGCAGTCCGCCCGAAAAATTTCAGAAAATACGTCCCTGGGCAACGTCTTCCTCGATACGTCGAATTTTTTCAATTCGACGCAGATGGCGTCCTGCTTCAAAACCGGTTTCCAGCCATTTCTTGACAATTCCATCCAACGCTTTTGCGCCGAGCATATCGCCAGAAAGACAAAGAACGTTCAAATTGTTGTGGCGCCGACTGATTTCGGCCGTTAGTTCGTCGCCGCAAACAGCCGCGCGGACATTCGGAAATTTGTTGGCGACAATGGACATTCCGATACCCGTTCCGCAAATAAGTATTCCGCGTTCCACTTCATTTTTACTGACGAGAGCGGCGACTTGCCTGGCTACATCCGGATAGTCTACCGTATTGTCGCGCACTTCGCCCGTGCATTCGACGACTTCATGACTCTGTCGGCGCAAAATCTCGATAACTTTGGCGCGCATGGTCACTCCACGGTGATCGCTTCCAATCGCAATACGCATGATAGTTCCTGTTTCTACTGCATTAGTTTGGAATATCCGAACCAACTCGGAACGGATAGTTTCAACATAAATTATAGCAGATTTTGATTTTTTTTCAAGGGGACGCGCTGGAGTTTCCGTGAACTTTTCGAAAAAGCGTTTGATTTGCGACAGACTTTGCGGTTGTGGGGATTTTGCGGATTTTGGGTTTCGGACGAATTGTTTGTGCGATGAAATTTTGGGGGAGAAAATCTTTTTGACTCACCCCCCCTTGAGAAATTTTCTATTTGTGGTATGATATGTTTATCTTGATGAGAACGTAGCTCAGTCGGTAGAGCAACTGACTTTTAATCCGTA
>CAZWOV010000094.1:0-8985 GCA_964635645.1 uncultured Planctomycetaceae bacterium
CATGATACCCATTCCGCCGCGAGTCTGCCGTCGGTAAGATCGGGCGCTG
Source organism: uncultured Planctomycetaceae bacterium (assembly GCA_964635645.1). Classification (GTDB taxonomy): domain Bacteria; phylum Planctomycetota; class Planctomycetia; order Pirellulales; family Thermoguttaceae; genus RGIG3701. Next base: position 50 of record CAZWOV010000094.1, read on the forward strand.
CTTTCGGCGCCGTCGTTTTCTTCCTCCTCTTCCAGAACGTCGTTTTCTGGAACGTCCAAAGCGGTCTCTTCATCTGAAATTTTACCCGACTCGTCTTCCGATTCTGGAAGGATGGAAGCGTCGTAGCCAAATGGAGTCTGCTTTCCATAACCGTTTTCACAGACGGTGAGGAGATTCGCCCCCGGCTTGACTATGGCCATTCCGACGACTTCATCCCCTTCACGCAAACGAATCCCGCGCACGCCGGTTGCCGTTCGTCCCATTGGACGAACGTTCGTATGGTCGAAACGAATAGCGCGCCCCTTTTTCGTCGAAAGAACAATGTCTTCACCAGGTCCAACGATATCCACGCCAATCAGCTCGTCGCCCTCGCGCAGATTGCACGCGATAAGCCCCAGTTTACGCGGGCGGCGATAGTCGGAAAGCTCCGTTTTTTTAATCGTTCCGTTTCGCGTCGCCATGACCAGATAGTATCCGTCGCGATCAAAATCACGCACCGGACGGCATTCCGCAATACGTTCGTCTTTATCCAACGCCAGGAAATTGACGATAGCGCGTCCCATTCCATCGCGGGCAACCTCCGGAATGTCGTAGATTTTACGCCAGTAAACTTTCCCTTTGTTCGTAAAAAACATCAGAAAATCATGCGTGGAACCAACAATCAAATGCTCGATTGGATCTTCCGCTTTGGTTTTAGCGCCCTTAAGCCCTTTTCCTCCGCGGCGCTGCGCCTTAAACATCGACGTCGACGTTCGTTTAATAAAACCGCCGGAAGTAATCGACACCACCATGTTCTCTTCCATGATGAGATCTTCAAGGTTAGCGTCGATATCAACCATCTCAATACCGGTACGGCGCACGTCTCCGTATCGATCCCGCATTTCTTCGAGGTCCTGACGAATAATTGCCAAAATGTTTTGAGGATCCGACAAAATACGGTTAAATTCACGAATATCTGCCAGCAGCGAATTGAATTCGTCCGCCAGTTTCTCCTGTTCAAGATTCACCAGTTGACCAAGCGTCATACGCAAAATGGCGTCGACCTGAACTGGAGTAAGAGAATACTCTTCCTTTTGGCCATACTCAAGAACATAATTCGCAAAACCATCCTCTCCAAGAGCCCGCTCTATCAGCGCCGCCGGACAGAGAATCTCGTTAAGCAGTCGCATTTTGGCTTCCGCCTGCGTTTTGGAAGTACGGATTGTCCGAATAACCTGATCGATATTCGCATGCGCCAGCAAAAGCCCTTCAACCGTATGCTTCCGTTGCCGAGCTTTATTTAAAAGAAATTGGGTACGACGCCGAATCACGCTCATCCGGTGACGAATAAATTCCTGGAGCATTTCTTTAAACGAAAGAACGCGCGGTTTCCCATCCACCAACGCAAGAAGAATGATCGAAAAACTGTCCTGAAGCGGCGAAAATTTGTACAGCTGATTCAAAACAACGTTTGGATCGGCGTCCCGTTTCAGCTCAAGAATTACGCGAACAGGCTCTTTAAGATCGCTTTCGTCCCGAATATTAGAAATACCCTCGATTCGGCCGTTCGTAACCAGTTCCGCAATTTTATTGATGACATTAATTCGCGTCTGCTGATATGGGATCTCCGAAACAACAATCCGGGATCGATTTCCCTTCATTTCTTCAATCGTCGCGCGGGCGCGAACGACAATCGTACTTCTCCCCGTCAGATAACCGGAATAAATACCGCTGCGGCCGCAGATAACGCCGCCGGTAGGAAAGTCCGGACCTGGAACAATCGTCATCAGTTCCGGAAGAGAAACGGACGGTTCGTCAATTACTCGGATAAGAGCATTGCAGATTTCCGTCAGATTATGAGGCGGAATACTCGTCGCCATACCGACTGCGATACCATTCGCCCCATTAACCAGAAGATTCGGGAATTTTGACGGCAAAACCACCGGTTCCAGATTACGCTCGTCGTACGTTGGAACAAAATCTACCGTATCATACTTGAGATCTTCAAGCATCATTGCGGCAAAACGGGACATTCGCGCCTCGGTATATCGCATGGCGGCGGGAGGAAGACCGGCAATGGAACCGAAGTTTCCCTGCTTATCCACCAGAACGTACCGCATATTCCATTCCTGAGCCATACGCACCATCGTCGGATAAACGATACTTTCGCCGTGCGGGTGGTAGTTGCCGCTCGTATCGCCCGAAATCTTGGCGCTTTTTACGCGGCTCACCGTCGGACCAAGGTTCAAGTCGTTCATTGCGACAAGTATTCGGCGCTGGGAGGGTTTCAATCCGTCGTGAACATTCGGCAGAGCTCGACTCACGATTACGCTCATCGCGTACGTGAGATAACTCGTCTTCATTTCATCTTCAACGGTAAGCTCAAGCAGACGTTCGCCGCCAACTATCCGACCGTTGGAATTTTCGTTACTATTTTCACTTCCGGGATCATTTACGGGAGGAAGGTCGTTTGCGTCAGACACGATTTATCCTTCTTAAAAACTGGCGTTCTTCAATTGAAATCAACTTTCATTTTACCATTTTTTCCTCAGTCCTTCAACCCCCCCCGATTCATTTTCCACATGAATTTTCCGATTTTTTTATCTCTCGCAAATCCTTCAAAAAACAAAACTTTCTTTTTTCTCTTTTTTTTCGTTCTTTTTCCAAAATGTCCTCAAATGCGCCTTTTCAATTCTTCCAAATACTTTTTGCCGCTTTTTTTACGGAACCGCCCGGCATTCTCAAATGAAACTTTCGACGCCGATTTTAACCTCGCGATTTCTTTCTTCTGAAACAATTCTAACAAAAAGTCGGACGTGTTCACCTGACGAAATTTTTCCAAACCTTCTATTTCTCCAACACTTCGCATTTTTTTCATTCATAATAAACTATGCGGGGGTTAAATTTCACAGAAAAGGAAAATTTCTTCTCACAAAAAGGATTCCAGGGAGGACCATATGAAAAAACTTACTGACGGATCTTTTTCAGAAAGTATCTGGATCGAACAAAGCGAACCGGAACTTCAAACAAAACGGCAAATGAAATCGGTCGAAAATAAAAACGAATTTTTGACCGTAGAAGAAGCGGCTAAAAAAATGAACGTCTCTACGAAAACCATTTCACGATGGAGAAAAAACGGTCTGGAAAGTGAAACGAGACTTATCGCAAGCCGAAATCGAATCGTAATTCCAAAAGAAGCTCTGGAAAAATTTATCGCCGCTCAACCGGCGCGAGTAGAAAAAGGCCGAAAATTCACTCAAATGACTCCTGCTGAAAAACAGGAAATCATCGATCGCGCGACGCGAATGGCAGCCGTCGGACGAAACTTGACCGACGTCATCCGCACTCTGGCGCAAAGTACCGGACGAAGTTCCGAAACCATCCGATACACGCTGAAAAATCACGACGCCGAAAATCCGCAGGAGGCAATATTTCCAAAATATCAACGAACGCTGGACGAACGGGAAAAACTCAGACTGCTTGACGACTTCCGACAGGGAATTCAAATGGAAATACTTTCAAGCCGTTACGAAAGAACAAAAACCAGCATTTATCGAATCGTAGCCGAAACCCGCGCCCGGCAAATCATGAAATTGGATCTGGAATTCATTTCATGTCCAGAAATAGAAAACGCCAACGAGGGAAGCGATGAAGAACGAATGATCATGGATGAAATACCCAGAAATTCTTCCGTTGCGAGAAAACCGCGTTTACCGGGAAATCTTCCTTCGTATCTGACCAGTCTTTACTCCGTTCCTCTCCTTTCATTTCCACAGGAACAACACCTTTTCAGAAAAATGAATTACCTTAAAATGCGAGCGGCCCAACAACGGGAACTCCTTGACCTTCAACATCCATCCGGAAGGCTAATGGACAGGATTGAAAACAATTTCGCCGCTTCCAACGAAGTAAAAAACCAGCTTGTCTCAGCCAATCTCCGCCTGGTCGTTTCAATCGCCAAACGTCACGCGGGGTCCTCGAACAATCTGTTTGACCTGATCAGCGATGGAAATATGTCTCTTATCCGCGCCGTAGAAAAATTCGACTACTCGCGAAAAAACAGATTCAGCACTTACGCCAGCTGGGCTATCATGAAAAACTACACGCGGGCAATATCCGACGAACAGAGATACCGGCAAAAATTTATCGCCCTCGAAAACGAAGCCAATATTGAACGCGAAGAAGAAGTCTACGACCCCGTCGAATTTGAGCGTACGCAAAATCGTCAACAACGCCGCGTCGCCGAAGTACTGAAATATCTCACGCCTCGAGAACGGCAGATCGTCATCCGAAGATTCGGCCTGGATCGAAACTATCCGCCCATGACCCTCAAGCAGGTCGGACAGGAACTCGGAGTCACCAAAGAACGTATCCGCCAAATTGAAATACTCGCCCTGAACAAACTTCGCGAGCTGAATCCGGCAATCCTTGAAATTGCCGAAAAGTAATACTCTCCCAACTTACGTTTCGCCGCCAATCTGTCCGCCGCAAACGCCGACGCTCACGCGGTAAAACACGCAAAAACCTCTCCGTTTTCAGAGAGGTTTTTGCCGTTTGCGCCGTTTATGTCCAACGTTATTTATTTAAGAATAATATCGTTAAACGTCGCGCCTGCCGGAATCATCGGAATTACCTGTTCGCTGTACGGAATCGCCACGTCAAGCAGGAACGGCCCATCCGCCGCAATCATCTCTTTCAGCGCGTCCTCCAGTTCGGCAGGATCCATCACAAAACGAGCTTCCCAGCCAAAACCTTTCGCTATATCCACAAAATTCGGATAGCGATTCGTCGGACAGTAATCCGGCGTCTGCGCATATTTTTCCGGATTGTCTATCTTTCCAAGAAACGTCTGCGCATGATTCTTTTTGCAAAACCGGTCTTCCCACTGGTAAACCATTCCCAGATACTGATTATTCAAAAGCAGAACCTTCACGGGAATCTTCTCGCATGTGCAGCACGCCATTTCCTGAATATTCATCAGCAAACTGCCGTCGCCTTCCACCACAATCGTCATCTTATCCGGATTTCCAACCTTGGCTCCCATACCGGCCGGCAAACCAAAACCCATCGTTCCGGCGCCGCCACTGGAAAGCCAGCGCTTCGGCTGATTAATCTTGAAAAACTGCGCGGCCCACATCTGGTGCTGTCCCACGCCCGTCGCGACGATTGGATTCTGATCTTTCGTTAATTCGTAAAGTTTTTCCAACGCCTGCTGCGGCAGAATATTCTTTGAGTCCTTACGATACGTCAGCCCAAGCTTCGCTTTCCATTCCGCTGTCAGCGCGTTCCACTCCGACGTATCCCGACTCTTTTCCGGAAGCCGGGCAAGAAGACGGGACATAACGTCCTTCAAATCCCCCGAAATAGAAATTGCAGGATCAATCACCTTGCAAACTTCAGACGCGTCGATTTCCACATGAACAATCTTCGCATTCGGAGCAAAACGCTTCGCGTTGCCCGTCACGCGATCGCTGAAACGCGCGCCGAGCGTCATCAGAAGGTCGCATTCGTGAATCACTTTATTGGCGGCGCAGGAACCGTGCATTCCCAAAAGGCCAAACGACAGCGGATGCTCGGCCGGAAACGCGCCCAATCCCATCAGCGTCATTGTCACGGGAATTTGATACTTCTCGGCAAACGCCTTCACTTCTTCCGTCGCGTCCGCGGCAATGGCTCCGCCGCCAAGATAAATCGCCGGTCTCTTCGACTCCTGAAGCGCGTCGAGCCAATCCTGAATCGATTCGTCCGTCGCCGTCGGCAATTCGGTCGCGCCGTATCCAGGAAGATTAATCTCGCAATCAAAATCCGGTTCTTCAAAAATACACTTCTCGCCGTCGCCGACAAATTCGCCGCCTACTTCCGCAAGCAGAACGTTTTTCGGAATATCGACCAGCACCGGACCTTTTCGGCCGCTGTTCGCAACATAAAACGCTTCTTTTATCGCTCGAACGATATCGTTCGGATTCATGATCAGAATATGATGCTTCGTAATACTGCGGAACACCTCCGTCGAAGGCATTTCCTGAAACGCGTCCGTTCCAATCACCTGCGTGCTCACCTGGCCCGTAATGGCAACCATTGGAATACTGTCCATTTTCGCGTCGGCAATTGCCGTCAAAAGGTTCGCGGCCCCCGGTCCGGAGGTTGCGGAACATACGCCGACTTTTCCAGTGCTCCTTGCGTATCCCTGCGCGGCAAAACCGCCGCCCTGCTCATGACGCGGCAGGACAATGCGAATTTTATCTTCATATCGGGAATACGCCTGGTGAAGTGGAATCACGGCTCCGCCTGGGTATGCGAATACCGTGTCAACCTCATGATGAATAAGAGCCTGTACCACAACGTCCGCACCCGTCAGTGGAAGGGAGGGATTCGTTGCCGGGGAAGACTGCGTTGGGGTTTTGTTTGACACGGAAATTCTCCTTTTTAGGACAAAAAATTATCGAAAAATATTTCTCCAATATAAAATATTCCATACATTATACACGATTTAAAAATTAATTCAAGGCCCCGAAAAAGATTTTTTAATTCGCAAGTCCGCCGCTGAACGTTGCCGTCCTTATCTCCCGGCAAGCATTTCGGCCTGATTTACCCCGCCCCTTTTCTCCTCATTGTTGTTTAAAACTTCTTCAATATTCATTTGAATATCGATGTTCTTCCCGCCAAAAATTCACGCGCAAATATCTTACCTGCCAAATCTCTGCAAAATATTTCATTTTATCTATAAAATTACTACATTTCACAGACTTTCACTAAAACCACCCCGCTTAAAAAACCGATTCTATTGAAAACCCCTAAAATATTTAAATAATTTATAGTGTATTTTTAATGGAAAGGACTCCCAAACTCGACTGAAATTTGACTGAATGCCAATAATAAAATAAATTCCGCTTCATCTGACAGATTTTTATTTTGCGCATTTTACGCAAACAGAATAATTTGTTTTATATTCTCTGTTTTATCTGAAAAATCAGAGAAAAACATGATAAGATAGTGGAATTTGACAATTGGCGGTGTATAATGCAATTAGTTAAAATAGTTTTTTAGAGGAAAGTCTGTCGATTAGCTTGAAATTATCAAGAATATGCAGATTTTTTACCGAAAAAACTGATTGAGTGATAGTCGATTCGCATTCCCCAGACGGGAACGAAGTCGAGTTAATGTCCATGGAGGATGCAAGAATGAAGAATGTGTTAGGATTATCGGTTGCTGCGATACTCCTTCTCGCAATGATGTGCGTGTCTCCAGCCCAGGCGCGTTACTGCGGAGCAGTGCGATGTTGCCCATGCGTCAAAGTATGCCCGCAGTATGAATGCGTCAAGGTGGAGTGCCACACCGTCATGAAGACGTGTCGGAAGGTGGTTTGGGAACGGCAGGATTTTACCTGTTATCGCAACGTAACTGAACGTGTTTGTGTTCCGAAAACGATCACCTGCACGAAAATGGTTCCGGAAACCTGTTATCGCAACGTAACGTACACCGTCCAGAAACCGGTTTGGGAAAACTGCGTTAAAAACGTAACGTACACCGTTCGCAAACCGGTTTGGGAAAACTGCGTTAAAAACGTAACGTATACCTGTATGCGTCCGGTCTGGGAAACCCGCCAGCGTCAGATCCAGTACACTGTTCAGAAACCGGTCTGGGAATGCCGTCAGCGCACTTACACCGTTCAGAAACCGGTCTGGGAATGCCGTCAGAGACAGGTTCAGTATACCGTCAACAAACCGGTTTGGGAAACCCGCGTTAAACAGGTTCCCTACACCGTTTGCGTTCCGGTCTATGAGAATCGTCAGCGCACTTACACCGTTCAGAAACCGGTCTGGGAATGCCGTCAGCGCACTTACACGGTCAACGTGCCTTGCTGGGAAACCCGTCAGCGCACTTACACCGTTCAGAAGCCCGTCTGGGAGTGCCGTCAGAGACAGGTTCAGTACACCGTCAATAAACCGGTTTGGGAAACCCGGCAAAAGCAGGTTCAATATACCGTCTGCGTTCCGGTTTGCGAACAGCGTCAGCGAACCTACACCGTTTGCGTTCCCGTTACTGAATGCGTTCAGAAACAATACCAGAAAACTGTTTGGCGCCGCGTAACGGAACAGCGTTGCCGTCAGATTAATTATACCGTCTGCGTCCCCGTTTGCGAACAGCGCCAGCGCGAAGTATGTTATACCAAATGGACCCGCGTCCAGGAACAGCGTACCCGCGTTTGCCGTAAAATCGTCTACAAACCGGTTACGGAATGCCGTACGGTAAAAACATGCGGCGGTTACTGGACTACGCAGTGCGTCCAGGATCCCTGCAATCCTTGCTGCACCCGTGCGGTCCGCGTCTGGAAACCGCAAGTCTGCGAAAAACAGGTTCAGTGCACGCGTATGGTTCCATGCGTGGAGGAAGTATGCGTTCCTTACACCGTCTGCAAACTGGTTCCGCAAACCTGCAAAAAAGTCTGCACGTACAACGTAACCCGCTGGGTTCGCGAATGCCGTACGAAGACCTGTACCTACAATGTTTGCAAAATGGTTCCGGAAACGGTTACCTGCACGTACAACTGCCCGGTTACCCGTATGGTTCCGCAAACCCGTACCTGCAACTATACCGTAACGAAAATGGTTCCGCAGACTCGTGTCCGCATCTGCACGTACAACGTGTGCAAGATGGTCCCGGAAACCCGCGTCCGTATCTGCAACTACAAAGTCTGCAAGATGGTCCCGGAAACCCGCGTCTGCAACTATAAAGTCTGCAAGATGGTTCCGCAAACCCGCGTCTGCAACTATAAAGTCTGCAAGATGGTTCCCGAAACCCGCGTTTGCACCTATCGCGTCTGCAAAATGGTTCCGCAGACTCGCGTTCGCACCTGCGAATACAAAGTGTGCAAAATGGTTCCGGAAGTCCGCACTTGCCTTCAGACGTACAAAGTGTGCAAAATGGTCCCGGAAACCCGCGTCTGCAACTACAAA
>CAZWOV010000095.1:0-8976 GCA_964635645.1 uncultured Planctomycetaceae bacterium
AGAGAAAATTAAATTTCTCATTCATTAAGTATGTCGGTATTATAGCGCGAGTTTTTTTTTTGTAAAGGGGGGAGTCGGGACTTTTTTTATTTTTTCAGTAAAAAACCGTCGCGTGTCTTGCCTGGAATTTGAAATTGCGGTAGAATAAAGGGCGTTATTTCAGATGGAAGAGCGTTTTTCTCAAGAAGAATGAAAGAAGTTTGGGATTTTATGAAAATTTGGGCGATAAAAAATCTGTTTCTGTTATTATCGGCGCCGCTGGCGTTTGCGTTTTCCAATCTTTACGCGACGGAGCCGTCGGGTCTTTTGCCGGAAATGGAGGATGGAAGCATTCGCGTGTCGTTTGCCCGGGGCGCGTGGGATCCGAGCGAGTGGCAGACGGTACGCAGTCCGCGTTGGGACGTTTCGGGATACTGGATACAGGAAGACGGCCGAATCGTTAATTACGTTCCGGCGGGAAAAACGGATGAGGAACTGCTTCATTCCCCGGAGTCCTACGCGAGTATGCTTTGGAAAAAAACGTTTCACGGCGACGGAGTTTTTCGTACGCGCTGTTCGTTTGATTACCGAATGGCTCCGCTCCTTGTTCTGTCGCAGGAGCGCTATCCGGTTTATCGCGATCATCTGGAAATCGTTGCGTTCGACGGCGGTCTGAATATCTGGCGTCACTATTTTCACGACGGCAAACCGTCCTGGAAACGACTGGGGCGGCTTGAAATGAAACTGGCCGCCGACGTTGTTCACGAGCTTTGCGTTCGGCTGGAGTTTCGCGGGGGGGAGGTTTTTCTCACGGCGAGCTGCGGAGGGCGGAGTATGACCTGCGCGTTGGAAGAAGGATGGCCGACGACGTATTACGCGGGAATTACGGCCTGCGAAGGGCGGAACGCCTTTTATGAATTTACCGCGGAAAGCGTTGAAGAGCGGGCCGTTGGAAAGTAATTCGTCGGAAAGATAAAAAAACGACCGGAAACCGTTTTTGAGAGGGATTCCGGCTTGAAAGCGGTTTGGATTTTGAAAAAAGTTCCCCGATCAGTATTGGAGCTGAACAAAACTTCCGTCGCAGTATCCGCCGTCGCTTCGGTGCGCGAGGCAGTAGTGGACTTCCATTTCAATGGAGTAGGAGACTTTCTGTACGCTTGCGTCGGCGAACGCCATGTTGCAGGCTCCGGCATGAACGCTTCCGAAGGCCAGATGCCGCGTAATCCCGGCGCGGTCCTGATAGACGAGCGAATTGGAACTTCCCTTGAACGCTCCGCGGCACGATTCGTTTCCGTGTCCGGCGTAACCGCATTCATTGTCCGAACCGTCTTTCCCGTCTTCGTAGCAACTTGCGTTCAGACATTTTTCTCCGTAGAGGTAGGTATTCGACATTCCGTCGCGAATTTCTCCGTCGGAAACGTTGCTGAAACCGTGGGTGATTCCCGTCATGGTTCTGGACGCTTCTGAATTTTTATCGCGGACGGTTTTGTCGGCGAGCTGGAGGCATTTCGTCGCTCCGAACCCGTTGTAGTCGTTATTTCCGTTAGGGGTTACGGTTCCGGAACATGCGGCGTAGTCGGTTTTGAAGCATTCGGAGACCGTCACGGCTCCTCCGTCTCTCGTGTAGCAGGAAGAGCCTCCGGTATAGGGATAAAGTTTTGCGACGCGGCGGGAGGGACAGTGGCAGAAGTTCAGAGGGGTCGTGATTCTCGTTTTCGTTCCTTCGTCGGGATTGTTGGTTCCGAGCTGAAACAGGGCGTTCTGTTCCATGAACGGCAGCAGACTGTAAAGAAATCCGCCGGGCTGTTTCATCCCAAACCCCATTTCGGGGACGCCTGTCCATCGGTAATGCCATCCTCCCGTTGGAAAACATTTCGCGGTGGAAAGGTGATTGTGCGCCGCAAGCCCCATCTGTTTCAGGTTGTTGCCGCACTGCATATTTCTCGCCGCTTCGCGCGCCTGCTGAACCGCCGGGAGGAGAAGGCCGACAAGCATGCCGATGATGGCGATGACGACGAGGAGTTCGACGAGCGTGAATCCATTTTGCCGTTTCATGATTTCCCTCCGATTGATTGAGATTGAAATTAACCGATTCATTAATTATATTACGCGAAAAAATTTAAATTTCAAGATGAAAAATTCATATTTTTGACAAAAAGATGAAAAAAACTGAAATTTTTAGAATAATCGGCACGGTATTCCGCGAAAGATTTTCAGAATACCGTTTGGCCGAATGGGGGAATTTTATTTAATGAAACGATATTTTCCGGGCGACGGGGCGAAGTTCGCGGGCGTTCCTGGAAATTCCTCCCATTCTCCCGCGTCGTTTTGGCGTTCAATCCGTGAATTTTTCCATTCCGCAAGTTTCATTCGGAAAGTTTCCGGCTTCGTTTCCAGTTTCGTGAGAGGTTCTTCCGGAGAACCGGCGAGGATACCGTCCCGGAGACGGATTACGGACGGAAATATCGTCAAATACGCTTCGTTTTCCGCGGCGAACCATATGGTCAGACCGTTTCCGGTAAAATCAAAGTAGGGCGTATTTCCCACGGCGACGATAGTTTTCGGGTCCTTTGGTAGTTCGAGCGGGAGCCAATTCGTTTCGCGGGCCTGGAGCCACCGGTTTTCGTCGCAGAAAATCGCGGCGTTTTGGGTCCATGAGACGGCCGCCGGAGGGAAAATCAGCTCGTCGCCGGATTCTTTCAGAAGTTTTTTGGTTCCGCGGGGAAAACTCCGGAAGACTTCGCCGCCGATCAGGAACGAGGCGATTCTTTCAGGGGTGCGGCGGAAATTCAGGTAGTGGGTCGGCCAATCCTGGTTCGCGTCCGCCGTGAATTGGCTGTCGTACTGGAACTGACACGCGGCCTGTACTCCGAGTTCTCGAAAATAACGGGCGATAGCGGGGTAAAGGTCGATCTGCCGGAGCGTGTCTGAGGCGTCGAATTCATAGGCGAGACGGACTTTGCGTTTCAGTATGTCGGGAATACCGGCATGGAGCGTTTTTTTCAGCTGCGAAACTTTGTCCGCCTGCGGCGTTTGCGTCAGTCCCGAGTAAAAAACGAACGAGGCGGCTTCGCAGGGACTGTCCGCGATCGCGTACTGAATATGTTTCGGCGTCGCCCATGCGGCGGCGTGGTAGGCGACGGGCTGATTGGCGCCGAGGGAACGAATCAGGCCGTGCATTTCTTCAATGTAGGATCGAACCTGCGAGTAGCAGAAAAAATCCCAGGCTCCTTCGTTGGCCCATTCGGGACCGGGCAGGGTCGCGAGCCATTCGTCGCAGACCTTTTTCTTCCAGTTTCTTTTTTGTTCGTTTGTTTCTATGGACCAGTTTCTGATTTCGCCCAGAGTCCAGTAGTTCGGTTCGTTAATCAACTCGAAAAGAACCAGACACGGTTCGTCTATCAGACGCCGATTCGAATACGGGTTGATATGGGTGAGGAACTGTTTCATCCATGTCCTCTGAACGGCTCTTGTTTCGGAAGAAAGCGTCATGGCCGGCATTGGGATTTGAGTGGAAAAAGCGTCTTCGCGCCGACAGGGGCTTCCCCACCATGCGATCGGCGTAAGCCAGAGATAGATTCCGCGCCGGTTGCATTCCGCGACGAGAGCGTCGAGAACGTCCAGATGTTCGTTACGGACGAGATTTCCTTTGCCGTCGGAAATTTCCGTATCGAAAACATGAATTCGGACGATGTTGAATCGGTCGGGAGAAATTCCGGCGTTTGAGGCGCCGGGGGATACGCCTGCGAAATCGTCGAAATCTTTTTGGAGAGCCAGTTTGGGGTCTATGTTTCGCCGTTTGAGCGAAAGGAACTGGTTCCAGGACTGCGGATAGTAATTGACTCCCCAGAGAGCCGCTTCGCCGCCGTCTTCATACTCGAGAACGCCGTTGCGGACGACCAGGGGCCGCAGCGGAAGAGGCTTTCCCATCGGCCGCGGTTTCTGCCGGAAAGATTCATGGAGCGGCTTGGTTTCGGGGAAAAGAGAGTTCGCGGAAACCGTTTCCGTTTCGAGACGTCTGGATTCTTCGAAAATTTCGATTTGAATCGGTCCGGCTTTTATTCCGCCGCCGGCGCAGTCGTTGCGGACTCCAATGAGAAGTTCGTTTTCGCCGTCGGGATTGGTCCATTCTTTTGGGATAAGATATTTTCGCGGAACGTCCCAGCCGTTTGTTTCGCCGAGAACCTGGCCGTTCAGATAGGTTTTATCCGCGTCGTCTACGGCGGAAATGCGCAACAGGAGATCTTTGCCGACGGCCCATCGCGGAAGATGGAATTTCCGCTTTATCCACGCGACGCCGGTTTCATCCCACATCCGCGGCATGGTTTGGGGCGTCCAGACGTCTTTCTCCGTAAAGAAATTTTCGGGAAGCGCGTCTCCGGACGGCAACGCTTTTTCCGGGCGGAAGCAGATCTCCCATTTTCCGGACTGAAGATCCAGATTGGGGACGGAATAGAGGGTTTGAGCGTCGCTTTCCGGTTGAGACGACATTCGGAATTTAACCTGAAAAGAGTCTTTTTTCGGCAGACTCCGGATGCGGAAAAGATACCAGCGGTTCGGCTCGAGGTCGGCCGTTTCCGGCTCGATCGTTACGTCCTGAATATCCGGAGACTCCCAAAGCAGCCGGGCGGCGGAAATTTTGTTCCGCGAGCGCGCCAGAACCTGAAATCTCTGCGTCGGGGACGATTCGGAATTTTCCCCGGAAGACTCAAGTCTTTCGGCTCTGAGCTCCCATTTCGGTTCCGCTTGAATATCTGAATTCGTTTGATTTTCGTCCTCGCAGATTTCCGGCGTCATGGGTATTTGCGCACGGAGACTTCCGGGAAGTGCGAAAAGCAAAAAAATAATTCCCAAAACCGATCGGTTTGTCGTCATCTGAATTTCCTTTTCATCTGTTTTTCTGAAGAATCATTTTCGCTTACGGGTATTTTTTCCGTTTGGGTTTGTTTTCGTTTCGGTTCAGATTTTCTCCAGAGTTTAAAAGAAAACAAAAAAGGTAATTTTTGCGTTTTAGACGAATTGCGAAAAGGTTTTTTGGTAAAAATATGGAAAATTTTTTCATATTCAGAGCGCCGATTTTAAATTTTGTTGTATAATAAATAGCGATATTATCATATTTGCGTCTGTATTTTATCGTTTATTCGGAGCAGAGGAAAGAATGTTGAAAAAGAACGGAAATCAAATCGGAAAAAGGCTTGGGGCGCTTGCCGCCGCCTGTCTGCTTGGGAGCGGCGTGTTTGCGGAGGGCGCGGAACCGCTTGTTAGGCTGAATTTCAATAACGATGCAATTGAAAACGCGGGTTCTTTTGATCTTACCGGTCTTGCTTTCAGCGACGCCGAGGGCGACGCGCCCGTTTTTGTTGATACCGGGATTTTCGGTTTGAAAGCGATTCAACTGGACGGAACAAACTATATTGCGACGTCGACGACGACTTCCGCGCTTGGAATTTCCGGCGCCGCTCCCAAAACCGTCTCGGCAATCGTTAAGCCCGACGCGACGGGGAATTATTGCCTCTGGACGGTCGGAAGCAACAACACGCGGCAGGATTTCACGATTAAAATTGCCGCCGATAAAACCCTGAAAGGACAGCTCTGGGGCGCCGATTTTCAGACGACCGTTCCCTATTCGATTAAAGACGACTGGGGACTCGTGACTCAGACCTACGATGGAAAAACCGTGAGTATTTACTATAACGGGCAGCTTACCGGTTCTTCAGAAGTTACGCTGGACACGGGAAACCAGGCCGTTCGCGTCGGATACTGGAACAGTCTGCCCTGCAGTCTGCGCGGCGGAATTGCGGATTTCTGCATTTACGGAGAATCGTTTACGGCGAATCAGGCGCGCCGGGCGGCGTACGGCCTTGGCGGCGGACTTTTCTGCTTCAACGAATATGCCGACGGTTTCGGCGTTGGTTCCAACGACGGCTGGTACGCGGGTTGCGGAAACCGAATGTTCAAAACCACGTCTTACGCGGGAATGAACGCGATTTCCAGTTACTCAAAAAGCAACCAGGCGGTTGGCGAGGAGGGAACTTCGGACGCTTCAAACGGTATTCTCTGGGGTCAGCCGTTTACCGTTGAGGACGATACGAAGGAGATTACGTTTAACATGGCCGGCGGCTCCTTTACCGCTCCGGACGCCGCCTCGGGAAGCGGAACGAATATTTCCAGTCTGCGCGGCAAAGCCGGAATGGTTCTTTACGATATTACGGACGGAAAATTCCTGCTGGATACGTATCGGTGTTCTTCGTCGAAGACGGGCGATACGTATGAGAAAAAGACGATTTCGCTCGAGGGTTTGAAGGGGCATGAAGTTGTCCTTGCCGTCGTTGACCTGGCGACCGAAAGCTGGGGAATGACCGCCGTGGGCGACGTCAATATTCCGCTCGGGACTGGAAGTTTCAATGCCGTCGGACCTTCATTAATTACGGAAACGCGGGTTTACGATTTCGATACCGCCGGCAATTGGGAAGGCTGGTATGAAGTCGACGCCGACGGCAATCGGCTTGAAACCGTCAATAATTTCCGTTTTGGGGCTCCCGGCGACTGCCTCTATTATGTCGGCGACAATTTCATTACTTCCAACAGTCCGACCGGCGGATGGGATTCCGCTACGGGAACGCTGCGGAGCGAGACGTTTACCCTTGACGGCGATATCATTGAATTCATGATTAACGGCGGGGCCGACGGCGACTACGGATTTGAACTCTGGGTTCAGCCGGAAGGCTCCGATGAATTTGAACTGGCGCGCGAGGCTCGTCGATCTTCCAAGTCGAATAATTTTGAGTACAGTCTTTGGGATATTTCTGATCTTGAGGGATTGGCGGCGTATCTTCAGCTCCGCGATAATCAGGATGCAAACTGGGGGTGGATCGGCGTCGATAATATTCGGATGGTTGATTTCGGCCAGGTTCCCGAGCCGTCCGCGTGGGCGTTGCTCCTCCTGGGAGCCGCGGGGATTTTCGTCTGTCGGCGCAACGTTCGCCGGGATATTCCGCGGGTTGCGGCTGACTGACCTGATTAATTAACTGATTAATCTGATTGACTGATTAACGTCCGACGATTGCGTTTGCGGCGCCTGTTTGATGAAGCGGGCGTCGGCAAACGCGCTTTTTTATTTTCTGATTTTAACGTTTTGAAAATTTGAGGTTTAAGCCGAAAAAAAGAGGCCTTTTGGAGAATGGTTTTCCAAAAGGCCTCTTTGAATATTCAGAGCGTCGAGTTTGCGGCGTTTGAAAAGGCCGCGGGGACGTTCCTTGTCACTTTACTTCCCATTCGTAAATGCCGCCGGCCCAATTTTTCTGAGATTGGATTTCGAGACGAATTCCTCTGGTCTTTACGGCGTCAAAGGTCGTTTCGTTGAATTTAAAGTACTCGACTCCGAAACCGCTCGGATTTTTGACGGGTTGCCACTGGTCGGCTTCGTCCAGGTAGAAGAGCTTCCACGATTCAGGAACGCGGCAATTGCCGTAGTCGCGGTCGTCGAACCAGAAAATGCGGGAGCTGTTGAGCGTTACGCTTTCCGGGAAACGATATTCGATCCAGAGATTCGCTCCAATTTGGGGCCACCAGTGGAGGCGCGGATGGTTTCGATCCTTCGGGTCTGACGGAACGCGGGCGTCGCGCATGTATTGCGGGTCTTTCACGAAATCAGACGCTTTGATTTCAGCGCTGGTCAGGAAGTTCAACGGTTTTACCGCGGACGTTTCGCGCGCGATCCAGACGGTCATTTGCCGCGGTTCGCGGTGCGCCCACGCATAGTAAGGAATCATTCGAATGGACGTGTTTCGGGAGAATTCTTCCGAGTTGCCGTTACGGGTAAATTCTTTGACGGGGACGTTCAGCGTCATGATTCCGCCAAGTTCGTCCGCTTCCCATTTTTCGGCGATTTGAGCGTCGTCGGAAAGGAGAAGAGCAAAAAGCGATTCCGTATCGGAGTCCTGCTGTTCGACGCAAAAGACGATTGGGCCGCGTTGAAGAGCCGTTTTGCCGCGGTCCGCTTCAACGCGCTCGTCCGCGAGTACGCGGCGAACCGGCATGGGGAAATCAATCGCGACGGCGTCGCCCGCTTTCCAGTCGCGGGTCAGCGTCAGGAATCCGTCCGCGATTTCCGGGTTTTCAATCGGGGAACCGTTCAGACTCGCCGACCAGGCCGGGGTTTCTTTTTCCATGAACGAGTAAAGGCGTTCTTCGCCCGGAGTTACGACTCCCCGCGCCCAGCCGGGAATACGGATTTTCAGCGTGTAGCGTCCGTCGGTTTTCGCCGCGATGGAAATTTTACCGTCCCACGGGTAGTCGGTTTTCTGTTCAAGCGTGATTTTGGCGTTTTGTCCGTTGATTTTCGCATCTACGGCCGCCTGCGAGTTTGTGAACAGATTCACGTAGACGGCGTCGTCCTTCACGGCGTAAACGTAACCGGGCATTGAGGCCAGGAAACGGCAGAGATTACTCGGGCAACAGGAGGTTCCGAACCATGGACTGCGTTTACTGCTAACCGGCACTTCCAGAACGTTGGGATAGAAGAAAAGGTTTCCTTCCAGGTTAATTCCGGAAAGGAGCGCGTTATAGAGAATTTTTTCCAGTACGTCGCAGTATTCCGCTTTGCCGGAGTCAAGGAACATTCGGTGCGCCCAGAAAACCGCGGCGATTTGCGCGCAGGTTTCGCAGTACGCGGTATCGTTCGGGAGGCTGTAGGCCGGTCCGAACGCTTCGCCTTTGGGTTGCGCTCCGACTCCGCCGGTAATGTAGAGTTTGCGTTCAACGACGTCTTTCCAGATTCTCAGGATCGCGTCGGAGTACGCCTTGTCGCCGGTCAGGGCGGCGACGTCGGCCATCCCGCAATACATGTAGCACGCGCGTACGGCGTGACCTACGGCTTCGGTCTGCTCCACGACCGGAAGATGGTCCTGATTGTAGGCTCCGTAAATTGGATAAGTGCGTCCTTCACTGCGTCCGCGAATATCCAGGAAGTATTTTGCGGCGTCAAGATACTTTTTT
>CAZWOV010000096.1:0-8964 GCA_964635645.1 uncultured Planctomycetaceae bacterium
TATGCCGGAAAGTTAAAATTCGAGGGGCCGACGGACAAATTTCAAACCCGTCGAACGCGCCGCGTCCCCCCCTCTGATTTGAAAGAAAACCTGATCCCAAAGAAAAAAATCATGATAGAAACCAAATCCGTTTCCCCTTGGAAACAAACCATCGTCGCGTCGATGACGAGCTATATCGACGCGGGTTCCATCGTTGCCGGCGCTGCCGGAATGGCTCTCTGGAAAGACTATCTGCAATTGGCAGATTGGCAGGTAGGACTCCTTACCGCGTGCAGTTCAAACGCAATCGGAGCGGCAATCGGAGCGCTTATCGGCGGATTTCTCTGCGATAAATTCGGGCGTAAATTCGTCTATACTTACGATTTACTCGTCTATATTTTTGGAATGCTCTTTATTGTTTTCGGCGTTAATACTCCCGAAACGATCGTTAACCTCGGCGCCTGCTCCTGCTCGCTGGGTTACCTGCTCTTCCTCTTCGGTTACCTGACCATTGGCCTTGCCGTCGGCGCGGACGTAGTCGCCTCATGGACTCTCATCGCCGAACAGGCTCCCGCTGAAAATCGCGCGAAACACTGCGGTTCCGCGCAGGTTTTCTGGGCTATCGGTCCCGCCGTCGTGCTCCTGATGCAAGCCATACTCGGATTTCTGCTCGGCGAAAACAACGCGTTACTTGGCAACCGTCTCGTTTTTGCGCATCTGATAATCGTCGCCTTCGTCGTCTGGCTGCTGCGTCTGGGAATGCCCGAGTCGGATAACTGGAAAAAAGCCAAGGCGCAGGAAGCCGCCCTGATCGCCTCCGGAAAAGTCAAACGCCTGGGCATGATTAATCTCTTCACTCCCGTCAACCTCAAAACAGTCCTTTTCTTATGCGGAGTCTACGTCGTATGGAATTGGGCGGCCGGAACCATGGGAATGCTTCTGCCCTACATTTACCAGAATGTGGGCGGAATCAGCAATTCGCTCTCCTGTGCGCTGACGGTCGTTCTCTTTGTCGCGTCGGCAATTTCCACCCTCGCCGTCTTCATGCCTTTGGGCGACCGCGTCAGCCGCCGCGCAATCTATTTCGTCGTCGCGCTCCTGTTTGTAATCGCCTGGAGCCTATTCCTTCTACCCGGCTCCGTTTACGAACGATTCCAGATTCAACTTCCGATTTTTGGCGCGGTTCCGTTAATCTTCGTTTTGATTTCCATCCTGATGGGTTTGAACAACGGTTCGGGGCAACAGGCTTTTTACCAGTTATGGAGTAACGAACTGTTTCCGGCCCACTACCGCGCTTCCGCGCAGGGATTTACCTTCTTCGCCGCCCGAATCACGGTTGGAATCTGGACGGCGTGCGTTCCCGTTATCATGGGCGAGAAGGGGGAAAATTTCGCAGTCGCCGCCACTGTCATGGTCTGTTTCGCCCTGTTCAGTCTTCTGGTTGGAACAATCTTTGCTCCGAACACTTCCGGAAAAACGCTGGAACAAATCGAAGAAGAACGCTACGGAAAATAGCCTCCCAATTTATTTAAAAGACCGGCGTTCCTCTCCATCGCCGGTCTTCTCATCCGTCCCCCTTCTCCATCCGCCGTCAGCCGCTCGTCTCCATCCGCCAATCATTTCCATCCGCCGTCAATTTAACCTGTCTGTCGTTTCTGCCTTCAAAATCTTTTCCTCAAATTCTCTTTCAGCAACTCTCCGCGGAAATTTCATCGGAACCAATCTCCAACGTCTCTTTTTCTCAAAAAAACTTCTTCCCCCTTGAAAAAAATAATTCTTCAGGTAAAATAAAAGAAACTCCGGACGGCCTTTTCCCTATCCGCAACCGCGGAAATCCGCCGTCGGGAACCGTTTTGGAAACAGGGTCTTTCATTCTGCAAGACTCCGAATTAGCCGACTATCGTTTCCATCACCCCCAACTCCTTCATCTTAACCATTTATCCCGACTCGCCTCATGACTTCATTTTTTGCCGAAAACTGTTTTTTCCTCACAGGCCCGACCGCCTGCGGCAAGACGGCGCTGGCGCTTGATTTTGCCGAACGCGAAAACGCAGAGATTCTCTCAATGGATTCCGTGGCAATTTACCGGGAAATGGATATCGGAAGCGCCAAGCCGACCCGTGAAGAGCGGGAAAAAGCGGTTCATCATCTGATAGATCTGGCGGAACCGACGGAAGAATTCAGCGTCGCGGAGTACCTTCGAGAAGCGGAAACGGTCGTCAAAGACTGCCTTGCCCGCGGAAAAAAACCTCTTTTTGTCGGAGGGACGCCGCTGTACCTGAAAGCTCTTATCTTCGGACTTTTTGACGGCCCGGAAGGCGACGAAAAACTTCGCGCCGCGCTCCGCAGCGAAGCTCTGGAAGCCGAGCGAAATCAGGATTTTCTTTATCTTCACCGCAAACTGGAGGCGCTTGACCCCATTGCCGCCGCCCGTCTTCACCCCAACGACTCCAGGCGAATCATCCGCGCTATCGAAGTTTTCACTCTCACCGGCCGTCCTATTCATGAATTTCAGACTCAATTTGCGCCTGAAATTCCGCCTGATTTCAGGGAACGAATCAGAATCATCGATATTCCGCGCCCCGACCTTCATCTTCGTATTGAACGCCGCGTCGATCAGATGTTCGCGCTTGGTTTTCTCGAAGAAGTTCGTCGTCTGCGCGAAAAATACGGTTCATTGAGCCGGACTGCCTCGATGGCCGTCGGCTATCGGGAAATTCTCGACTACTTCGACGCCCTCGAAAATCCGGACGGAAGAATCAAAGACACGCGAACAGGAAATATGGTCCCCCCGTCCCTGGACGTACTCGTCGCCCAAATCAAAACCCACACGCGACAGATGGCCAAAAGACAGGTCACCTGGTTTCGGTCTCTGCTGAATCAGGAATTCATGTTTTAGCGCAAGAGAAAACGTCGGCGCAAACGAAATTCGGCATATTCCTTAAGCTCCTTTCGTTAAAATCCGTTCATTTTCAAATTTACTGTTCGTAACTTATGGAGAGCCTATGAAATCCTCGTTTTCCCTCCCCGTCCATTTCCTGATCGCCCTGCTTCCTCTTCTTTTCCCGCCGTTCAATCCCGCGTCCGTTTGGGCGCAAAACGAAGCCGTTTCAGACTCGGAATTCGACCTGGTCGTTTACGGCGGAACGTCGGCCGCCGTCACAGCCGCGATTCAGGCCGGAAAAATGGGAAAATCTGTCGCTATCGTCAGTCCGGATCGCCATCTTGGCGGACTTTCTTCCGGCGGACTTGGTTTCACTGATTCCGGCAACACTTCGACGATTGGCGGACTAGCCCGCGAATTTTACCGCCGCGTCTATTCGGAATACCAGAAAGAATCGTCCTGGAAATGGCAGAAATCCGAAAATTACGCAAACGTTGGTCAGGGAACGAAAGCAAGGATTCATGAAGACCGAACGATGTGGATTTTCGAACCGAGCGTAGCCGAAAATGTTTTTGATTCTTGGGTCGCAGAATTTAAGATACCCGTTTTTCGCGAAGAACAACTTGACCGCGGAGACGTTCGTCCTCGACGGATCGACCACGAGTCCGCCCGAACCGCTCCGGTCGTTCGGCGCGACGAAGTCGCACCAGGCGTTGAAAAAGAGAACGGACGAATCGTCGCAATACGGACGCTTTCCGGAAAACGTTTTGCGGCCAAATACTTCATCGACGCAACCTACGAAGGCGATCTGATGGCCGCCGCAGGGGTCTCGTTTACTCTCGGCCGGGAACCCAACGCGCAATACGGCGAAACGTGGAACGGCAATCAGGTCGGCGTCCTTCATCACGGCCACTGGTTCTCAAAAGAAATCAGCCCCTACCGTATCCCTGGAAATCCCCAAAGCGGTCTTTGCCGTTTCGTTGACGATTCCGCCCCTGGAATACGCGGCGAAGGAGACTTGAGAATTCAGGCCTACTGCTTTCGTCTATGCATGACGGATCTTCCCGAAAACAGAATTCCATTTCCTAAACCGGAAAATTACGATCCGGAAAATTACGAACTTCTCCGCCGCGTTCTGGTCGGCGGCTGGCGCGAACTGTTCCAAAAATTCGACAGAATCCCGAATCGAAAAACAGACACGAATAATCACGGCCCCTTCAGCAGCGATTTCATCGGTCAAAACTATGAATATCCAGAAGCCTCCTACGCCAGACGCGACGAAATCATTAAAGCGCACCGCGACTACCAGATGGGACTTCTTTACTTCCTCGCGAACGATCCGGGAGTCCCGGAAGACGTCCGCAAGGCCATGAGTTCATGGGGATTAGCAAAAGACGAATTCGTTGAAACAAACGGATGGCCGCACCAAATCTACGTACGCGAGGCGCGCCGAATGGTCGGGCAATACGTCGTCGCCGAACACGACTGCTTCGGCGATCCGCCCGTCGCCGCTCAGGGAATTTCCGTCGGGTCCATCGGCATGGGATCCTATCTTCTCGACTCGCACAACGTCCGACGTTACGTAAAGAAAGACGGTTTCGTTCAGAATGAAGGAGACGTCGGAGTTCGCCCCAAACGCCCGTACGCAATCGATTACTTTGCCGTTACCCCGCGAAAAAATGAATGCGAAAACCTTCTCGTTCCCGTCTGCCTTTCCTGCTCGCATATCGCCTTCGGTTCCGTGCGAATGGAACCGGTATTCATGATACTCGGCCAATCCGCCGCAACGGCGGCCTGCCTCGCTCTTGAAAAACAGGCCTGCGCAGTTCAGGATCTCCCCTACTCGGAACTTTCGTTCCGTTTGAAAAAAGACGGACAAATTCTGCAAAAATAGCCGCGAACGCGCGTTTGCCGAATCAATCGCGAGTCGCCTTTTTTTCAGCAACGCGCTTAAACCTCCCGCGATACGCAGAATCCAGCCCACCACGCCGCGATCGCGGAAAAGAGAAACAGCGTCGAAATCCAGGGCGACTTTTCATTTTCCTCCGATGCTAACGTCTCTATTCTTTCCGGAAGAAGAATTTCCCACCCTTCCGGAAATTCGCCGGGCGCCAACGTCCGATTCAAAAATTGCGACTCCTCTTCCGGGCAATTTTCGTTCTCCCTGGATAATTTTTTGGTTGAAAAGGTTAAAAAATGAAGAGTCCGCTCTATCAGCGGAGCCCAAACCGGAAACAAAGGAAGAGCGCTGCCCGTACTATCCGCGGGAATCGCCCAGACTGCCGACCGACCGCCGTCCGCCAGCTCGCGTACCGCCAGCAATACCGAATCGTTGGACAGTTTCAAAACCTGCGTTCCATCGGAATTCATTTTTATCGGAATCCAACGCATAACCGGAACCTGCTCCAGTCCTGAATCCGGATGTTTCCTGAAAATTTCCGTAACGACGCTCTTTTCCTCAGGAATGACCGCGCGTAAAAAATCATCCGACTCGGAAAATTTTCCTGAAAAACTTCCAGGCAAAATGCTTTCCAGACCGTCAAGCGTTCTCTCGCCCGTTTCTTCTCCAGGGAAAATACAGACGCTTCCTCCGCCTTGCGCATAATCCGTAAGCGCTTTTGATTCTTCGGGAGTAAAAAAAGGGAAACCGCAAAGAAAAAGAACGTCGTACCGCGTCAAATCCCATCCTGAAAAATCCACGTCCTTCAGACTGTCAATCTTCAGAACCGGGCTTGACGTTTCCGGAAATCTATCGGAAAAAATCCCCTCGAGAACCGCGCGAATATACGGAGCGCCCGCAGTCTTTTCCGACTGAAATTCAGAATTCCAAGCCTCCGCAATCAAAAAAACGCCCCGCTCTTTCGCCTGAACTATCAGATTCCTGAAATTATCCTGGGAAAATCCATCCGACTCCAATTTGCGCTCTTCGCCGACAATTTCAATCTCCGCGTTCAAAAGATACTCGCCTATTTCGGGAAAATTAACGTCAAATTCAACATCTTTTTCTTCTTGCGCCGACATGCGGAGCCACTTCTGTTCCAATTTAAAAAAACGAAAATTTCCTTCGCCCGCTTCCTTTTGGCCCAGCTTCAAATTTACGCAAACGGAAGGCGAAACCATATCCGACTCGTTTCGCAGCGTAACTCGAACAATCTGTTTCCGCCCGGCCAGTACGGGCGTTTCCTTCATCTCAAGACCAGATACGCGCACATTCGGCGACGCCGTATTTACCGGAACCGCGCGGAGCTTCGCGTTCGGACGCAAACGCCGAATCCCGTCAAGCGCCTCGCTCGCTTCATTCTTCCCGAAATCTGAAAAAACAAGAATTTCCGCGCATTCGCCGTCGAGTCTTTTCACTCGTTCCAACGTTCCGCTCCAATCCGCAGATTCATTCTCCGTAAAAATCCTTTCCAGACAAATTTCCGGTTTCGAAAAAAACTCCCCGAGGTCGTTTTCGCCCGTATTCGTCGGCAAAACCAGAATTCGCTCCGCCCCATTCCGCTTCCAGATCCCGATTTGTCTCAAAGCCGCCCGCCGGGCCGCCTCAAGGCGACTTTTTATCTCTCCGTCCTCGCTATCCTCAAATTCCGCCCCCATACTTGCCGAATTATCAAATAATATCAAATGAAAGCCCCCGGCGTTCTTAGATACCGACGAACTCCCGCCCGCCGTTTCCAATGCTTTCTCCAGAAAAACAGGACGCGCCGCGGCAAACACAATTCCTAAAATCGCGCCGCTCTGAAGAAAAAGCGTTAATATTTCGCGAAACTGCGTTTTTCTTCGCGTTCTTTTTTGAGCCTGAACAAGAAAACGCATCGCTCCCCACGACACTTTGCGCGGACGCGGACGACAAAAAAAGAAAATCAACGCGGGAAGAACGCAGAGCGCCGTCCACCAAAGCGCCGTCGGTTCCTGAATTTCCCAACTTCCCGGCATCTTCTCACCCTCAAAATTCCATATGTTCCCCCAGCAGCCACAGTATGGGAAGCAGGGGACTCGTCATTCGACAAAAAGACGTCTTCTCTCTGTCTGAATTCTGACCAGACCAAAAATAACGTACGCGATGAAACTCATTCTGAAGAATATTCACAAAATTTCCGTCGTATGCGTCGATCAGTTCGCGAACTTCTTCGCTCAACCGTTCAAACGCTCCGTCAAGCAAATAACTGTCCGAAAGAATTCCGTCCGTGTCTTTCAACACGCGGCGCGACGCCAGAAGAGTCCTGGAATCGACGTAACGGCGACTGCTCTTACGAAATTGCGGAAACGTTTCCGATTTATTCACCACCACCGCCACAGAAAAAGGCAGACGTTTCCCAGGATTAGAGGCAAAAATCTGTTCAAATCGCGTCGTAAGACGATCCGCAACGGCGCTGATCGTCGGCGGACAAGAAGATTCGCACGTACCGCCAACCGCAAATGGGTCCGCCACAAAAATTACTCCAAGCGGAATCTTACCCGACGCATACTCCAAAAACCACTCGCCGAATCTCGGGTCCTCCGCCGAAATCTCAAAAATCCGACACTGAATCCCGCCAAGTTCCGTCGTCGCCCGCCAGGTAAAAAGCTTTCGGAAAATCTCCATCACGACCGTAAACCAGAATATCTTCTTTTTACGAATTCTAAGCGTCGCAAGTGAAAAATCGTTCCCCTTCGCCAATTTCATGGGAGCAAGATTTTCCAGCGCACGGCTATTTTCAGAAAATGAACCCGGTATCGATTCGTCCTGAAGTGAAAATTTGAGATTAAGCCAATCCGGCGTTCTGAAAAGACACTCATGAAGCATGCGCGTGGCAAGCGTCGTCTTTCCGCTTTGTCTACCGCCAATAAAAAGAAGATTTATTCGTTTCACGTAGGGCGCCTCAGAAAAGTATTTGAATAGGGTTTTCTTTTTATTCTACCCGAATTTTCGAAAAAATCAACGCCCAATTCTACAAAATTTTCTTTTTTTATTCAAATTCTCTCAATTTACTCTTCCATTCCGGCGCGGAATCAGATAAAATAGAAAAATTCAGTTCCCCGACCTCGTTCCATTCATTTGAGCCATGAAAAACTCGCCGTTACCGTTCCTGATTTGTTTCCTTTGCCTTATTTCAGGTTGCTCGTCGGAAAAAAAGGCGCCTTCCGAAAATCTCGAAAATCCGCGGAACGACGCCTCCGCTTCCGCCAGCGCGTCCTCTATTTCCGCCAGCGCGTCCTCCGCCGTCCTGGAAAACGCTCGTTTCTTCTGTTACGCCGACTCGGCCTTTGTTGGAACTGAAACGCGGATTACCTCAAAAAACGAAACGTCCATTAATATTCAGGATTTTTCATCTCTCCGAATGAACCGTTCTGGAAATACGGCCTCCGCATCCGTCGTTCACCGGGAAAAACTGGACGTTTCCGGCGCGTTGCTCCATTTTTCTACCGAAGTCGCCATGGGGGGAGCGCCAACTCGCTATGAAGCCTCGATTCCACCCGTTTCCAATGATGGAATTCTCGCCTTCCCTATTTCGATTTCATGCCGCGGAATCAGACAAACCCAAAACGTAAAATTAAATCTCCAATCTCCCCAACCCGTTTTCGGCGCTTACGGTCTGGAAACGTCTTTACTCCTTCGCCCCATTAAACCCGGAGAAACTCGAACTCTCATCCGACTTAATCCCACGATGCTTCAATGGGAAATCATCGTTGCCAACTGTCCGTTCGTCGAAGACGTCGCTCTTCTTACCGGCAAAACCTATCCTTTATGCAGAATCGAAACATCCTCCCGTCTCCTTAAAAACGACGGTTCGCCTGACGAACAGGAATTTCAGAAAGAGTTCGTCTGGTGCGATGGGAACGGCCTCATATGGAAACGTTTCTCTCCGCTCATGAACCTTTCTTCATGGAGAACTTCTCCTGAACTCATTGAAATTTACGAAAAATCAGGCCGTTTTCCTCCTGTTCCACTCTCTGAAAAATCAGACGTTCAGTCGTCAAACCTTGCCGAATCGCTCAACGTGCCCGTCGAGTTCCAGACCCCGCAAAAAGATCTGACTAACGCGGCAGAAGCCGTCTATTTGATTACCGCGCTGGAATCTCCAAACCGATGCGCGATAAAAGGTCTTTTCGAAACCTCA
>CAZWOV010000097.1:0-8934 GCA_964635645.1 uncultured Planctomycetaceae bacterium
GGTCGGTTCGTCGGCCAACAGCAGCGAGTTCTGGGAATTTTCATTCAGAAAATCCGTGAACAACGCGCGCGCAATGGCCACGCGCTGCTGTTCGCCGCCGGAAAGGGCGTCCGGATAGTGACGGCGCCGTTCGGTAAGACGCAGTCTGTCGAGAAGCTGGTCCATTGCCTTCGCCACGTTTGCTTTCTGAGCGTTAAGCGTTTTGCCTGCCAGAAGCGGGAGCAGAATATTTTCTTCCGCGGTCAGCGTTGGAATAAGATTGAAGGCCTGAAAAACGATTCCGAGATTCTGTCGGCGAAAACAGGTCAGCGCTTTGTCTGAAAGTTTGTTGATCATGGTTTCGTTAATCTGAACGCTGCCTTTCGAAGGCTGCGTAAGACCTGCGGCGACGTGGAGAAGGGTGCTTTTTCCCGAGCCGCTGGCCCCCATGACGGCGAGAAACTGACCATGCGGAACTTCAAGGGAAACGTTATCCAGCGCTTTGACGTCGGCTGAACCGTCGGAATTTCCGCCTCGGTAGATTTTAGTAATATTTTCAAAAAAAAGGTGAGTCTTTTCACTCATTTTGACACCTCTGTCTGGTAAAATAATTAATGGATTTAAAAAGAATCCGGCATGAAAACCTCTAACTTGCGATTTAAAATCGGCGCTTGCGAAACATCTGAAGTGATTTCATGAATTGTTTCGAAGAGACTGGAGGTTTGGAAGATAAGGACCGGTTGGGGTTTCTTCGAGATGAAAATTCCCGCGGAAAACGAAATGCGCGCGAGATAAAATCGATAAGTTCCAAGATCCCGGAAGGCTTTCCGGAATTTGGGAATAACGCGCGATTTTGAGCCTTTCGGCGTCGTTATTTTCGCGGGGCGACGAATCAGATCAACAGAAAGTGTTTTCGCCCGGCGGAAAGAGTGTGAAATTTTTGAAAATCGGTAATTCCGGAAAATCTGTCCGACGGAACGACGACGCGGCGCCGCGTTTCAAATAAAGCGGAAATCCAAATCTGCGCGGCAAGTTTGTCGAAGAGTTGCGCCGGAGAAAAAAAAGCGAAATTTAAGGGAATCGAAGGCAATTCCGGGACCGCCGGAGCTATCGGAGGCGCGAGCGCCGCGGTCAGAAGCGTCTGGGAATCTTTATTCCAATCGTTCAGCAGGGGTAAGTCGGAACAGACGCGAAGATCTCCCTGAGAAATTTTTTCAGTAAATTGAACGGCGGCGAAACGCAACTGTTCGGAAGGAGAATAGTTCAGTCGGCAGAAAACTCCGTCGGAGGGTTGGAGAAAATGCCGCGCCCGGCGAATTGATATTGAGTCCGGGAAAAAACTGAGCGTCTCGAGAAGGAAGTCGATTTCCGACTTGCCGTCGTCGAATGCCGCCGGATTTTCGATTTTTGAAAAAGGTTTGGAAATTTTTCGCCAACCGTTTTCAATAATGATTTGCGCTTCTGCAACATTTATGCCGGAATACGCGGAAAAACGGCGAAATTTTTCCGCCCGGACGTTCAGACTCTGAAAAAGGCGTTCTCTTTGCGACAAACGTTCGTTTGTGGAACGCGCGTTTAGCGCAATCGGTTGAAGCGCGCGGAAATTTTCCGATGGGACGGAAAAGGAACGAAGGGGTAAAGAATCCGTTATCTGCGTTTTGGCAAAAAACGACGCGGGAGGCTGAAGCTGAAACGCCGGATTGGCGGTTTGGGGCGAACACGAAGTATTGAGGGAAAGAAAAAGGTCGGCGTCGGAAGTACGTTCTCCGCCGTTTCGCAAATAAGAATCGGTTGAAAAGCGGAAGAGGAAGAGGGGGGAACGCGTTTCTGAAACTGCGGCGAAAAAAACTATGCTCGAGAATACGAAAAGTACTCCGAGTAACGCGTTGAAACGCAAAATCATAGTTTTTGTAAACATTATTCGAGTTTTTTGACGCAATTTTGAAAAGGAATGATGAATAAGGCAAAATTTCCCAGAACTCTAATCAATTATAGTCTGAAAATTTAAGACGTCAAGTGAACCGTATGCCGTTTTGAGTAAAATTTGGAAAGTTTTTCAGAAATTTTGAATCGGTGAATTTTTGGAAAAATTTGCAGGGAACGGCGAACGAAAATAAACCGTCGGCCCATTCGAAAATGCGAAAAGGCCGACGGTTTTCTTTATTTTATTTCAGGTTATTGGAGATTACTTCCATTTTTCAACCCACCAGCGCGCTTTGTAGATTTTTCCATTGGGTAAATTTCCTAAAGCGGAGAATTGGTTATTGAAAAAAGAGATTTTATTCGACCACCAGCAATTGGGATTCGGAGACTGGACGATGAGGAAACCTTCCGGGGAGATGGACATGCTTTTGACGCGATGTTTTCCCTGCCGCTCCATGTCGGGCGTCAAAAGAGAAACGAATTCCTTTTTATCGACGTCGAAGACTCCGACGCCAACTCCGGTAACCAAAAAAGCCCGTTGATTGGGAACCGGGTACAGATCGTGCCCCAGTTCGGCAATGGTACCGTTAACTGGAATGGAAAATTCTTTGGCGAGCGCCGGATCTTTTTTATTGAAATCGTATCGATATCCGGCCAGCTCGTCATAGCCGAGGACCCAGAGAATTTCTATTTCCGGATCCCAAACCATGCCGTGCCCTCCGACAATAGGATATTGACGTCCTCGCGGATTGGGGGCGAGACGGGTTTCCGCGTTGACGGCGTCGTTTCCTTCCGGAACAGGCCAGAGCGTGAACAGTCCGCCGCTTGAAACGGACGCGACGTTTCCGTCGGGGAGAAGTTCGATAGAGTGCGGATTTCCTTCAATATGCGCGTAAAAGAGGCAGGCTTTGTCCGCCAGGCGGATCAGAGCGACTCCGCCGCCAGAGGCCGTTACGAGAAGATGAGACGTTCCGCGCACGGGTTTGCATTCGTCGGGATTTTGAAACCATCCGTAATGTTCCGGTTTGATTTGGGGGGACATTTCCGGAGACCATTCCCAGACGACGGATTCCGGTTTACTCCAGTCGGCGTCGGCTTTCAGAATGAGTATTTTGTGACTGGACTGATCGCAGACGACGACGTTTGCCTTGAAAGGTCCGGGCGGAACGGCGTCGGAATTCGCCTGGTTTTTTATTCCAGAGATCGTTTCCGCAAGATCGGGCGCCGCGTTGGTAAACGGCGGATTGACAGCGTAAAGTAAAGCGAAAGCAATGAGAACGCTTGCGAATGGGAAGAATTGGAGTTTCATTGGTTTTTCCTTGAATAAAGCGCATTTTAACGGAAGGAAGGGAGGACGCGAAGGAATTTGACGCGGAACGGATAGACTACGGCAAACCCTACGTTTTTTATTTTAGCGGCGATTCGTGAAAAATCAAGGCGTGGGAAAAGGAATTGAAGTAAAAAGATAAAAAATGGGGGAAGATTTTAGAAAAGTTAAATTCTGAAACGTCGTTTTCCGCCCTTTTCCACTCTTCGCTTCCCGGTTTCCAGTTTTCAGTTTCCAGTTTTCAGTTTTCAGTTTCTGCTCTCCGTTTTCCGCTCTTTACTCTTTACTCTCCGCTTCTCATTTCTTTTGTTTCTGGATGGAAGAGAAAAGAAAAAGTTTTTGTTTGGGGAAAATTTCCCGACGCGGAGAACAAAAATCCTTTTTTTCTTTTCGGGGGGGCTGGAAATTTTTTCGCTTACGGGTAAAATAAAAAAAGAAATTTAAATCGACGACTTCAAATTTATTGAGGGAAACCGCAAAATGGAAAAATTCACCACACATACCGGACTCGTGATTCCGATGGATCGCTCCAATGTCGATACGGATCAGATCATGCCGAAACAGTTTTTGAAACGTATTGAACGTTCCGGATTTGGTCAGTTCGTGTTTTTTGACTGGAGATTTTTGGAAGATGGTTCTGAAAATCCGGATTTTGAATTGAACAAACCGGAATACCGCGGCGGAACGATTCTTCTTACCCGACGTAATTTTGGTTCCGGATCCAGTCGCGAACATGCTCCGTGGGGATTGGCCGATTATGGCTTTAAGGTGATTCTTGCGCCGAGTTTTGCGGATATTTTCTTCAATAATTCCTTTAAAAACGGTATGTTGCCGATTCGTCTCAGCGAAGAGATTATCGAGGATCTTTTCCAGCGAGCTGCCGCTCATGCGGGATATCGTTTGACGGTAGATCTTGAAAATCAGCGCATTACGGACGAATTTGGTCTGGATCTTCCGTTTGAGGTGGACGCATTCCGTAAACATTGCCTTTTGAACGCTCTGGACGATATTTCCCTGACTCTCCAATATGAAACGGAGATAACCGATTGGGAAAAAGCTAACGACTGAAGCGGCGTTCCGACCCGGCGCGTTCGATTTGCTTGAGACGCCTGAAGCCTAAAGGAGAACGGGATGAAAGTTCCGTTTGTCGGTTAGGACGGGAACGTTCCATTGCGAAGAGTTCGAACGTTGAAGCCGTTTGCAGAAGCTAATGAAAGGACTTGTCGGCGAATTGTTCCGACGGTCCTTTTTTATTGGAATACGTTGCTGGCGTCAGTTTTGCGGCGCAGGGTTCAGAAGGAGTTCGTGAATTCTGAAGTCCTGCGCTTTTGCGAGTTCGACGGGTTCCGGATGAAAAAAATGGCGGCGGAACATGGTCTCGTATTCGCATTCCTGTCTGGAATAGCGGCCGGCGCATTGGAACGTAATTTGAACGTTGGAACGAAGTATTTTATCTTTTGACGGGTTTTCCGTCATTTCCGTCTCAAACGAGTGAAATACCGGACTCAAAAATTCAGGGGAAACGGCGTTCAGAACGACTGTTTGCGCCGTGTGGTCAAGGAGAACGGCTCCGTTTTGGAAAATGAGCAGGGTAGATTTGAAATTCCAGTTTTGTTCCCAGTCGGTTCGAACGACTCCCGCAAGGGGAACGGGAAGACGTTCGGGGGTGGTCGTTGAAGTTTGCGGTTGATTGGCCGCGTATTCCGTGACGGAGGAAGTGTCGATTTCCGGAACGACTTTTTCATCGTTACGGTCTTTCAGATTTGGAATCTGACGTCGGGAATGAGATACGACGTGAATTCGGCTCAAATCCGCGGTGCGGTTCAGTACGCTCAGGGCGTTGACTCCGCTGCTTAAGTAGCTTCCGCCGAGTTTGCGCGGAGAAATGGTCAGAAGGGCGCCGGAAACCGCCGGATCCTGAAAATCGCATACGAACGCGCGGAGCGGACCAAAGTTGCGTTCAATCAGCGGACGCAGCGAAACGAAACGTTCCACTTCCGGAGCGAATGCGAAATGAAACATCGTCTGATAGCGCGTCCGATGTTTTTCGGCCAGCGCGTAGAGTTGGGCGAGTTCGTCAAGAGTCGAGACGGCGGGTTTTTCAAGGAGAACCCGCCGACCGCGTTTCAGGACCTGCTCGGAGAGCGTGAAATGAGCGTTGAGCGGAGTTGCGACCACGACGGCGTCCGGTTTCAAGCCGGAGTCGAGGGCTTCGTCCGCAGAGATGAAACATGGCGTTTGAGAAAGGAGATCCGGAAAGCCGCGTATTGCTTTTTGCATTTGTTCTGGAACGATATCGCAGAGAAACGAGACTTGAACGTTCGGTATTCTGCGCAGAACATGAAAATAGGTCTGGGCGATTTTGCCGATTCCGATAATTCCAATTTGAAAACGCATGCGCCGAATCCTTTCTTCCGTTTAGGATGGTTTTGAAATATGTTTTGCGATTGAACGAATCTTTTGAGATGGAAATGAAGAAAACTCCGTGATTTTGAAAAATCGCGTTCGAGATTAATCCAGTTCCTGAATCCAGATATTTCGAAAACGAACGGGAACGCCGTGATCCTGAATCAGAAGACATTCTTTTTCGGAGTGCGGCAAATAGCGGTGGATGAAGTAATTCCTTCCGATAACCTGGAAATCGTCCTGGATCAGAATACCGTTCTGGTAGACCGTGAATCGGGCAGGCGAGAGGAGTTCTCCGTTTTCGTCAAATTTGGGAGCGATGAAGGTAACGTCGTAGGATTGCCATTCGCCGGGTTTCAGGCAGACGTTTTTCAGCGGAGGATTTTGCGTATAGACGGCTCCGCATTGCCCTTGCGGATACGTTTCGTTTTGCCATGAGTCGAGAATTTGAAGTTCGTAGCGATTCATGAAATAGATTCCGCTGTTTCCGCGTTGCTGACCATTTCCTTTTACTTCGGACGGCGTGGCAAATTCGAGATGAAGCCGACAGCTTCCGAATTTTTGTCTGGTAGTAATCGATCCGCGGCCGACTTCCATCCAGTCGGAGTCTTCTGCGTTTGGGCAGAGGTCTTTACCCAGTTTCCAGTCGGCGGCGTTGGAAAACTGCGTGAAGTCGCTTCCGTCGAAAAGAACGACGGCGCCTTCCGGCGGCGGAGCGAGAGTCGGTTTTCCGCCTTCAACGATTTCCGGGACTGGAAATTTTATTTTCTGCATCATTTGCCAATCTAGAGCGGTTAATTTCTCTTGAGGTAATTTCAGAATTTTAGTTTCTTTTTCAAAGGGTATTCTGGCCGTCAGAGCGCCGTTTGGAAGAAGTTTCATTTCAGCGGATGGAACCGTTTGGGAAGCGGGGCCAAGAAGTAGTTGGTAAATTCCGGGCGTTCCGTTTTCCAAATCGTGAAAATTTCCAATCCAAAGCGTCCATTCCCCAATCGGCGCCGAATTATCGGCGATCGGGTCTTTTTCAGTCTGGTTTCGGTCGATTGGAGCGTTGGGGGGAAGAGGAGGGGAGAGCGCGTTTTTCTCGTCGAAAACAGACGGCGAACGAAAAAGAACGGCGAGACGTCCGTCGTGGAGAACGACTGGAACGTGGCCGACTCCCTGCAGACGTTTGGTTACCGGTTTCGGAACCGACCAGTTTTTGCCGCCGTCCGTGGAAATCTGCGTTTGAGGAAGATCGTTTTCCGACGGCAGGAGACGCGCGAGCCGTTTGCCGTTGGGGGAAACGATCGGCGGCGGCGATTGGACTTCATATTCACGGTTGATTTCGTTTTTTTCCCATTCGGAAGAATCTTCTGAAAACCAGAGATTTTCCACCGAAGCGATGTTTATCAGCGGGAGCCGACCGGCTTTCACTTCTTCTGAAGTTACGGAGCCGTCGGACGGCGCGGACGCCGAAGCGGCGTAAAGAGAATCGCAGGTCGACGGGGCGAGGGATTGAAAGAGAAGTAAGGCGGTTCCGGAAAGAATAAACGAGTTGGAAATGTTTGCGAAAATCCGTTTCATCGCATTGCTCCTTTTGGGGGGGGATTTTTTTATTAAGTTTTTATGAAAAAATGTTTTTTCCACGCATAAATTTTAATCGGAACGGAATTATTTTTCAAGGGGGGATTGCGTCAGGATTTTTTTGGGGTAAAATAATCCTGAAATAATTAAGTTTTTGAACGGGCTTTTCGTTTTTGCGTTTGTGTTGCGTATTTTAAAACCGCGCGGCGTTCAATCAGTGAAAGAAGGACAAAATTTGAGCATGAAAAAAACGTTGCCTACGACGGTGAATCTTTTTACGGACGGAGCTTGCGGCGGGAATCCCGGTCCCGGCGGTTGGGGGTACGTTTTGCGGCATTTGCCGACAGGGAAGGAGAAGGCGGCGTCCGGCGCCGAATGGGATACGACAAATAATCGAATGGAGCTGATGGCGGTGATTCAGGGCCTTCGCGTTTTGACGCGTCCGGTTGGAGTTCTGGTCGTTTCGGACAGTCAGTACGTCTTGAATGGGTTGGAAAAATGGATGGCGGGCTGGAAACGTAAAGGGTGGAAACTGGCGGACGGCAAGCCGGTCAAAAATCAGGATCTCTGGATGGAGCTGGACGAGTTGAAAAATCGGCATCATCTGACTTTTCAGTATGTTCGCGGTCATGCCGGGCACCCGGAAAACGAACGGTGCGACCAGATGGCGGTTGAAGCGTATCGAAAATTGAAGAAAGGATAGGGGCGACCGATTGAGACGAGTTAAACGCGCGTGAAATCCGGAAACTTTGTCTGCGTCGTGAACCGTCCCGCGTGAAATCCGGAAACTTTGTCTGCGTCGTGAACTGTCCCGCGTGAAAGCTGAAAGTTTTGTTGGCGTCGTGAACCGTCCCGCGTGAAAACGCCGTTTTTTCTGCGGAGGGACGGTTCCTTTCGAAAAAAAGAGTTAGAGAGAATCGGCGATTTTCCTGATTTCTTCCAGACGCGGGTCGTCGGCGGCCGAGCCTTTGGAGGTCATGCCGTCCAGCGCGACGATTCCGAGCGATTCCCATTTGAAATAACGGTTCACGCCCTGGAACATGGCGATAGCGGAATCGAAAACGTTGGGACTGTGGGAGTCGAGGAGAAGAACGGATTTTTTGAAACCGACTCCGGCTTTATTCGCGGCGTAGAGACGGTCGATAAAGCATTTCAGCTGGGCCGAGACCGTGAAAAAGTAGATTGGCGAGGCTAAGACGACGACGTCGGCGGCGTCGAAAAGCGGGCGAATCGTTTCCATGCCGTCTTTCTGAACGCAGACTCCTTTTTCAACGTTCAGGCAGTAATTGCATGCGAGGCACGGCGCGACCTGGACGTCGTATGCGTTGACGATTTGAACTTTGCAGCCGTTGCGTTCGGCGGTTTTAGCGAACGTTTTGACCATGATTTCCGTATTTCCGCCGCGGCGCGGGCTGGCGTTAAGAATCAGAATATTCATTTTTCTCTCCTTGATGAATTTGGAATTGGAATCTCCAAGACGAATAGAGGATTTCGGCTTTTAGATTTCGGGAAATTCTTCTTTTATTATCTCCAAAAACTTTTTTTCTGCAAGAGGAATTTTTGAAAAAATGGTAATTTCATGGAATCGCGGGCAACTTTACCGGTTTTTCCCGTTTAAAAAAAGAAACGACGGGAGTGAAATTGATATTCGGAGGAATCCGGAAAGAATGAATTTTGATAGAAGAGAAAGAAAGGGGCGCGAAACTGGTAAAATCCATGAAAATCAGAATAAA
>CAZWOV010000098.1:0-8762 GCA_964635645.1 uncultured Planctomycetaceae bacterium
CGGTTCTGCGAAACCGGCCGTTGATAATCCGACCGATCCTGCCTGTGCCCAGTGTATTACCGATCTGATGAACGCCATTGATAACGACTTCCCGGATCCGCCGCGTGAAAACGATAAACCGTTCCTGATGGCGATCGAAGACGTTTTCTCCATCGAAGGTCGCGGTACCGTGGCTACCGGTCGTATTGAACGCGGCGTTATCCATGTCGGTGAAGAAGTTGAAATCATTGGTTATACCGATGAAACCCGTAAAGTCGTCTGCACGGGCGTTGAAATGTTCAAGAAGACTCTTGACGAAGGTCAGGCTGGCGATAACGTTGGTCTTCTTCTTCGCGGCGTCAAACGTGAAGAAATTCGTCGCGGTCAGGTTTTGGCGAAGCCGAAATCCATTACTCCTCATAAACATTTCAAAGCTGAAGTTTACGTCCTTTCGAAGGAAGAAGGCGGTCGTCAGACCCCGTTCTTCAGCGGCTATCGTCCTCAGTTCTACTTCCGTACTACCGACGTTACCGGTGCGATTCAGCTTCTCGAAGGCGCTGAAATGTGCATGCCTGGCGATAATGTGAAAATGGAAGTCGAGCTTATCGAGCCGATCGCCATGGACATGAATAACCGTTTTGCTATCCGCGAAGGCGGTCGTACGGTTGGTTCAGGCGTTGTTACTGAAATTATCGAGTAGTATATACGACAAGCAGACGGCTCGTTTGAGTCGTCTGCATTAAAAGCAGTAAATTTTTTGCAAGTCCCCCTTGTAAAAAAATCAGAATATGATATACTGTTATTACTAATGTAAAAGGATTTTATAGGGGCGTATCTCAACGGCAGAGTGACGGTCTCCAAAACCGTTAATGGGAGTTCGAATCTCTCCGCCCCTGTTTATTGATAAAATTGCCAACATGACGTCGGAGGTAACAGTGTCTGCTTTATTTCAGGAGTTTTTTAAAACGGGCGTATATAAAAAGAAACAGGGAAAAGTTTGTCGCGCGTCTACCGCAGCGGCTCTTTTTGTTCTTTTGACGGCTGGCGTTTACCAGTTTTATACTTCTGTTTTAGCTGGAAAAGGCGCTTTTTCTGTTTATGCTCTTCCGATTATTTTGTTGTTAGTTGTTGCGTGGATTTCCTACCGCGTTGTGAATTATGCGCGTTTTGCTGATTTCCTGATTCAGGTGGAAGCTGAAATGCGTAAGGTGTCATGGCCGAGCAAAGATGAACTTATTCGCAGTTCGTTTGTTGTGGTTGTAGTGATGTTGCTCATGACGTTGCTTTTGTTTGGTTATGATATCATTTTGCAGTTCATTTTCAAGTATGTGTCTCTTGGTATGGATTGCCTCGCGTCGAAATTGGGAATTTTCTGAATAGTATAAGTAACGTTTTACCACGAACGTAATATAGTGGGAGTCAGTAAGCTGACGCAGTTTTTTAATTTTGAAAGAGACCCGATATGACTGAAGAACGAAAAATTAACGATTCAGAGCTCGAAAGCGCGTCGGGGAGCGTCGAAATTGAAGTCTCCAATTCTGATGGAAAAATTGAATCTGTGGAGAATGCTGGTACTGAGTCCGAACCTAAACTGGAATGGTATATTCTGAAGGTTCAGAGTAATCGTGAAGATTCTGTGAAGCGTAATCTTGAGAAAAGAATTCGCGTTATGGGTCTTGATCGATATTTCGGACATATTATTGTTCCTACTGAAAGTATTACTGAAATTAAAGGTGGTAAACGTAAGGTAATCAGGCAGAAACTTTATCCGGGTTATGTTATCATTGAAATGGAAATCAATGACGATTCCTGGTATCTTGTTCGTCAAACCTCCGGTATTGGAGATTTTGCGGGTGCGAATGGTAAGCCTATTACGATGCTCCCGGAAGAGGTTGATCGAATTCTTCAGCTTTCCGAACAGGAAAATGTGAAGTCTGACGCCAAAGGCGATCTTCGAATTGCGTTTAGTATTGGCGATTCGGTTAAGGTCACAGAAGGAACATTCATGAATTATGAGGGTGTTGTTGATAGTATTGATGCTATCAATGGTCGCGTTACGGTAATGATTAGTTACTTTGGTCGAAGCACCCCCGTTGAACTTGAGTACTGGCAGGTTGAATCGCTTTGAGCCCGTCTTGGGTATGCATTCTCTTGCAATGATATTAAGTAACCGATTTCCGTAAATGCGTGAAATCATATAGAAAAGAACAGGTGGATTATGGCTAAGCAATTGGTAGGAACCGCCAAATTTCATGTCCCGGGCGGAAAAGCTACACCGGCTCCTCCGGTTGGTACTTCTCTGGGTCAGTTCGGCGTTAATCTGGGTCAGTTCACGAGCCAGTTTAATGATCGTACAAAGGGCGATATGGGGCTTCGTATTCCAGTTGTGGTACGTTGCTACAATGATCGTAGTTTTGAGTTTGATGCTAAAAGCCCGCATTCGGTAGATCTTCTGAAAAAAGCCGCCGGGGTTGATCAGGGTTCTGGTAACGTCCCGAAAGTTAAGGTCGGTAAAGTGACCAAATCTCAAATTGATGAGATTGTCAATCGTAAGATGGCTGATTTGAACGCTCGCACCGTCGAGGAAGGCCGTAAGCTGATTGAAGGCACTGCTCGCAGTATGGGTCTTGAGGTTGTCGAAGGATAGTAGAGAGGAAAGCTGAAGCTATGGCTAAACGATCGAAGCGTATGCGCGCAATGGCGGAAAAAGCGCCGGGCAAAGACTCGCTCTCCCTTAAGGAAGCGGTCAAAGTGCTTAAAGGTTTTAATACTACAAAATTTGATCAGTCTGTAGAAATTGCGATGCGTTTGGGTATCAATCCTAAACAGGCGGATCAGATGGTTCGTGGTTCTATTGTTCTTCCGCACGGTATTGGTAAAACAGTTCGCGTTGCTGTTTTTGCAAAGGGCGATAAAGTTGATGAAGCGAAAGCTGCTGGCGCCGACCTTGTCGGCGGTCCTGAACTTGCGGCTGAAGTTAAAGCTGGTAATATCAACTTTGACGTATGTATTGCCACTCCGGATATGATGGGCGTTGTCGGTCCTCTCGGACGTATTCTCGGTCCGCGCGGATTGATGCCGGCTCCTCGTAACGGTACTGTTACGATGGACGTTGCGAAAGTGATTCAGGAATACAAAGCCGGTAAAGTGGAATTTCGTAACGACGCCGGCGGAAACGTTCAGGCTATCGTTGGAAAACTCAGCTTCACTGAAGAGCAGTTGGCTGAAAATATCCAGAAATTCATGGATTACATTCAGAGTCTGAAACCGGCAACGGCCAAAGGCCAGTATGTTAAAGGCGCGGTTATCAGCGCTACAATGTCTCCTGGAGTAAGAGTTCAACAACTGTAATTAACGGTACAAAACAATGAGTAAGTATGTAAAAGATTTGGTCAGCAACTATGTTGCTTCCCGTGTCGAAGGCGTTCAGGACGCTTTGCTTGTGGACATGGTTGCTATGACAGCCAATGAAACCAACGTCCTTCGTGGTGAACTCGAAGCAAAAGGCGTTAGTTTGATGGTCATCAAAAATACCCTTGCGCGTCGTGCTTTGAAAGAAACGACATTGGCGCCGTTGTTCTCTACTATTGGTGGCAGCGCTGCTCTCTGTTGGGGTTGTGAAGATATCGTTTCCCTTACGAAAGTTGTTTGCGAACTTGCGAACGACAAACGTTTTAAGGATAAATTTGTTGTGAAGTGCGGAGTCATGGATAACGACAGACTTGAAGCCGATATGGTTAAACAGGTCGCAACATGGCCGTCCCGTACGGAACAGCTTGCAATGCTCGTTGGTCAGATACTTGGTCCTGGTTCCAATCTTGTTAGCGCGATGCTTGGTCCCGGTTCCACAGTTGCCGGTCAGATTGCTTCTAAAGCTGAAGGCGAAGAAGCCGAGTGATTGTTTGATTAGCGCTCTGTAATAAATGGATCGTTAAGGTTATTAAAGTAATTCAAGTGGCCGTCCGGAATCCGGTCGCAGAAAACATATTACTATTTCTGGTTGTTTTTCAGGGGAGAACATTTACGGTGTGAGCCTGAAAAGGAAAAGTGTGAGTTTTCATAAACAGTTGCCTTGGAAATGAACAGAGAACAGTAGACTTAAAATTTTGAAAGGAACAAAACAATGGCAGATTTCTCTGAATTGACCGTCGAACTTGGCGATAAAATTGCCGCTCTTACCCTGAAACAGGCGAAAGAACTGGCTGATTATCTGGAAGAAACTTACGGCATTAAAGCTGCCGCTGGCGGAGCTGTTGTTATGGCTGCCGCTCCGGCTGCCGGTGGAGCTGAAGCCGCTGCTGAACAGACTGAATTCACCGTTCAGATGGATAGCTTTGGCGACAAGAAAATTGAAGTTATTAAACAGATCCGTACCCTTTTGGGTCTTGGTTTGAAAGAAGCCAAAGATCTTGTTGAATCTGCTCCTTGCAAAGTTAAGGAAGGCGTTTCCAAAGAAGAAGCTGAAAAAATCAAAGCTGATCTTGAAGCCGCTGGCGCCGCCGTCGTCATCAAATAAGTTTATGCTTCACGCATGAATAATGAGGAGACTTTCGAGTCTCCTTTTTTTATGGTTGAATTATTATTCCCGTTATTTTTGTAATATCCTCTGCTCTTTGGCCGCGTGTTTTTTTATTTGTGTTTTTGCAGTTTATTTCTTATTTAAGGCGGAAGTTCATTTTGAAAACTGGATTCCTGCGCTTTAATCTTTAAGTTTTGTATTTTGAGTGTGCAAACCTGTTAAAATTTTTCAGATTAAAGGTGGATGAGATTTTAATTTTAATTTAATTCTTCATATAAAACTTAAAAATATTGAAAAATTTTTAAAAAATATGTCAAGCGCTACTTGACTAATAGGGGAAATATGTTAAAATTCATCTTATTCCTTTTGTGGTCAGCAGCAATGCTTGAAGACATGCTGTTCTTATTCACTAACGTGGATTTGAATGAGTTGACAGAAAAAAGTAATCTAGATTAATTTCTTCAGCCTTTCAGTTCCTTATGGAGAATGAACCAATGTCCACACAAAGAACGACTAATTCCAGTACCGCGCAAATCAGTTGATGATTTACGCGGTGTTTGTATTTATAGAGTAAAATTGTCAAATTGGGCATTTTACACAAAATGGGTTGTGTCCATGGCAGAAGGTCTGCTTTGGCGAAGTTTTCTTCAAGCGCTCGAATTCCCTGCGAATAAGGCGTCCTGGCAATATCTGGTGAACAAATAAATGGCAACATCTCAAACACGTCGTATTTATCCTGATACAGTTCGTCGGTTTGGTACAAACATTGACGCTCTTGACGTTCCGAATTTGACTAAAATTCAGACGATTAGTTACGAACGTTTTCTTCAGTATCAATATCCTGAAGACGAACGTGAAAATCTTCCAGACGAGATTAAGTTGGATGAATATCGTATTCCGCCGGAAAAACGAGAAGATATCGGTCTTGAAGCAGTTCTTCGCGAGACTTTTCCCATTACCGGTCACGATGATAAAGTGAGTTTGGAATACATTAGTTACGAGCTTGAGAAACCCAGATTTGAGCCTGACGAATGCCGACGACTTCGTTTAACATACGGTCGGCCTTTGAAAATTCGCCTTCGGTTGAATCGCGAGCAACCGATTGAGCAGGACGTTTATGTGGGCGACCTTCCTATTATGCAGGGCGGCGGCGAATTTATTATCAATGGAGCCGAGCGAGTTGTCGTGAGTCAGCTTCACCGTAGTCCCGGCGTTGATTTTATTTCGGAAGTAGAATCGACTGGCGACAGCCGTAACTTTAGTTGCCGTATTATTCCGGAACGCGGCAGTTGGATAGAATTCAATCTTTCCCGTAAAGATAGTATTACGGTTCGTATTGATCAAACTCCTAAATTTTCACCGTTGATGCTTTTGCGCGCAATGGACACGAAATACTCAGAAACGGCCGACATTCTTCGCGCGTTTTTTGATACGGAAATCGTTTCGCTTAAAGACAAAAACGTAGCAATCGAAGGTAAGATTGCCGTTGACAATGTGATTTATCCGGTTGGATCTTCTCGCGCCGGTGAAATTATTGTTGAAAGCGGACAGAAAATTACCAATAATCAGGCGGAAGAGATTCGTACGTCAGGTCTGAAAGAAATAGAGGTCATGCCGTATGACAGCAAGAATTCTCTCTTTATGAATACTCTTGCAGAAGATCCGTCTCAGAGTTACGAAGAGGCTCTTCTGCGTATTTATCAGCGTATGCGTCCGGGCAACCCGCCGCAGCTTGACAAGGCTAAGAAACTTTTTGAAGAAAAATTCTTTGACGTTAATCGTTATCGTTTAGGCCGTGTTGGTCGTTTTCGTATGAATCGTAAATTTGGTCTGAATGTGTCCGAAGACGTCTTGACGCTTCAGCCCGAAGACCTTATTTCTGCGATGAAAGCGATGCTTGGTCTTTATAAAGGCGACCCGGAATATCAGGTTGACGATATTGACCACCTTGGCAACCGCCGTTTGCGTACAATTGATGAGTTGGCGGCCGACGAGATTCGCAAGGGGTTTGCTAAACTTCGCCGTACGGTTACGGAACGCATGGGCGTTAAAGACGTCAATGAAATGGAACCGCGTACGCTCGTGAATCAGAAAAGCGTTTCTTCCGCTATCGATTTCTTCTTTGGCCGCGGCGAGCTTTCGCAGGTGGTTGACCAAACCAACCCGTTGTCGATGCTGACTCATGAACGGCGTCTTTCGGCATTGGGTCCCGGCGGTTTGAATCGTAAACGCGCAGGTTTCGACGTGCGAGACGTTCACAGTTCGCACTACGGACGAATTTGTCCGATCGAAACTCCTGAAGGTACGAACATTGGTTTGATTTCCAGTCTTGGGATTTATGCCGGCGTAGATGAATACGGTTTCCTTATTACGCCTTTCCAGATAGTTGAAGACGGTGTTTTGACGGGTAAAGTTCGCTGGCTTCGCGCCGACGAAGAAGGAGACGCTATTTTCGCGCCTGCGGACGTTATTATTAAAGATGGACGTATCGTTGGCGACTCGCGCGCCGTGGGTGAAAATGTAATTGCCCGTCGCAGGGGCGAATATGAAGTAGTTCCGGCCAAAAAGGTGAACTATATTGACGTTTCTCCCTGTCAGATGGTTGGCGTTTCCGCCGGTTTGATTCCGTTCCTGGAACATGACGACGCCAACCGTGCGTTGATGGGATCCAACATGCAGCGTCAAGCGGTTCCGCTTCTTGTTGCGGAGACTCCTCTGGTTGGAACCGGTATGGAGCGTATCGCCGCGTTGAACTCCAGTCTTCTGGTTCGCGCTAAACGCGGCGGCGTCGTGACCTATTGCGACGCAAGACGTATTGAGATTGGGGACGATATTTATCTCCTGCGTAAATTTAAAGGAATGAACGAGCGCACCTGTCAGAACCAGAAACCAATCGTAGTTCCCGGACAGGAAGTTAAAGCCGGCGATGTTATTGCCGACGGCGCCGCAACTCACCAGGGTAATCTTGCTCTTGGCCGAAACGTTCTGGTAGC
The DNA here is from genome assembly GCA_964635645.1 of uncultured Planctomycetaceae bacterium. Classification (GTDB taxonomy): domain Bacteria; phylum Planctomycetota; class Planctomycetia; order Pirellulales; family Thermoguttaceae; genus RGIG3701. Next base: position 7,492 of record CAZWOV010000098.1, read on the forward strand.
CTTCATGGTTTGGGAAGGATACAACTTTGAAGACGCAATTATTCTCAGTGAAGAACTGGTTCAAAACGACGTTTACACTTCGATTCATATTGAGGAATACGATACGGAAATTCGCGAAACCAAGCTTGGCCGAGAAGAATTTACGCGCGATATTCCGAATGTTTCCGACAAACAGCTTCGCAATCTGGATGAAAACGGTATTATTCACGTTGGTACTTACGTGAAGCCGGGCGACATTCTTGTCGGTAAGGTTACGCCGAAATCTAAAACGGAGCTTACGCCGGAGGAAAAGCTGCTTCATACTATTTTCGGCCGCGCCGGCGAAGATGTGAAGAACGATTCGCTTGAAGTTCCGTCGGGCGTCGAAGGTATTGTTATTGATACGCAGTTTTACAGCAGAAATAACGTACTGACTCCCCGGGAGCAGGAAGTTTATTCTTTGCAATATAAAGAGGTCGAGGCTACGTATAGCGAACACGTAGCGCGTATTTTCGGCAATATGATCCATGCGGTAGAAGAAGCTCAGGGAGAACCCGTTTTTGACCGCAACCAGAATCCAATTGTTGAGAGTAAGTCTTACACTGACATTGTCGCGGAAGCTCGTAATTTTAATTACCAGCAATTCCTTATGCTTTCCGGTTCCAAACGTCAGGCGGTTCTCGATATTCTCCTTGAATACCGTCCGCGAGTGGAAACGGCTCTTGAAACGCTGGACCAGAAACTTAATACGATGAAAATCGGCGAACAGCTCCGTCCGGGAGTTCTTCGTATGGCCAAAGTGTACATTGCGACCAAGCGCGTTATCAGCGTTGGCGATAAGATGGCGGGCCGACACGGAAACAAAGGCGTTATTTCTAAAATCATGCCTCGTGAAGATATGCCTTTCCTTGCGGATGGAACGCCGATTCAAATACTGCTTAACCCGCTGGGCGTTCCTTCGCGTATGAATGTGGGACAGATTATGGAAACCCACCTTGGCTGGGCGGGCGCCAAAAGCGGTTTCCGTTCGATTACTCCGGTTTTCAACGGCGCCCGCGAATCCGATATTAACGAAGCCTGTCGCGAAGCGGGGCTTCCTCCTCATGGAAAAACTCGTCTTTATGACGGACGTACCGGGGAACTGTTTGAACAGGAAACGACAGTCGGTTACATCTATATGCTGAAACTGCACCATCTGGTTGACGATAAGGTTCATGCCAGAAGTACGGGGCCTTACTCCATGATTACTCAGCAGCCGCTTGGCGGTAAAGCCCGTTTCGGCGGTCAGCGTT
>CAZWOV010000099.1:0-8748 GCA_964635645.1 uncultured Planctomycetaceae bacterium
TCGGATCGCTCGTCTGTTTCGGTTTGGGATTGAGCCGGGTTTGTCCGCTTGAGTACGACCTGCTTTTCGAGCGATTTCTGGATGTGAATCGAAAAGAAGCTCCCGATATCGATATCGACTTTGAGCAGGCGCGCCGCGAAGAGGTTATTCAGTACGTTCGCGACACGTACGGCGCAGACCACGTGGCCCAGATCGGAACGTTTGGAACCATGGCCGCGAAAGCCGCGATTAAAGACGTTGGGCGTGTTCTTGGTTTTCCTGTCGCGGCCGTTGAAGACATTACGTCAAAGGTGCCGAATACGCCGAAAATAACCATTGACAAAGCGATGGCGTCTAATCCGGAGTTTCAGGAACTCTATGAAAGCAATTCCGAAATTGCCGAGATCGTGGATTTGGCGAAAGGTTGCGAGGGATTGGCGCGTCAGGCCGGAACCCATGCCTGCGGCGTGTTGATTACGCCGCAACCCGTCGTTAATTTTGTGCCGATGCACACGATTCGGAATAAAATCGGTATGGTGACCCAGTGGGAAGGCGCGGAGGTGGAAGCGTCCGGACTTCTGAAAATGGACTTTCTCGGACTGCGAAACCTTTCAATTCTTTCGCAGACGATGAATTTCATTAAACAGACGACGGGGAAAGATATTAACCCGTATCGTTTTCCGCACGACGATCAGCCGACCTACGATCTCCTTTGCCGCGGCGAGACGAAAGGCGTTTTCCAGCTTGAAGGGGAAGGGATCCGCAATCTTCTTCAAAGACTGCGCCCGGATAATTTTCGAGACATTATCGCTATCCTGGCGCTTTATCGTCCCGGACCTCTTGGCGGGGGAATGGTGGACCAGTATATCGACGTGAAACACGGCCGCGCAAAGGCGGAGTACATTCACCCGGTGCTTCGGGACGTTTTGACGGAAACGCACGGGGTCATGGTCTATCAGGAACAGATTATGCGTATTCTCAATCGTCTGGGTAAGATAGAGCTTGCCGATTCCTATAAATGCATTAAAGCGATTTCCAAAAAGAAAGTGGACAAAATCGCCCACTATAAAAGTCAGTTTATCGCGGGATGTCAGGAAAACGACCTGTCTGAAAAGGAAGCGGAACATCTTTTCGATCTGATTATTCAATTTGCCGGCTACGGTTTTAATAAAAGCCACTCTACCGCGTACGCCAAAATTGCGTATATTACGGCGTACCTGAAATGTCATTATCCGGTGGAATTCATGGCGGCGCTCCTGACGGGCGACATCGACCAGCGCAACTTTAAGAAAAAGGATAAAACCGTCGAACATATTGAAGATTGTCAGCGGATGGGCGTGGAAGTGGTTTTGCCGAGCGTCAATTCTTCCGCCGCCGCCTATCGGATTGAAGAAGGCAAGATTTATTTTGCGATGACCGCTATCAGCGGAGTAAGCGAGAATTGCGCGAATGCAATTCGCGAGGAACGCGTTGCGAACGGGCCGTATCTTGACCTTTTCGATTTTTGCGAGAGGACGGCCGTAAGCAAAATTCCGCGCGCTACGATTCTTTCGCTTCTTGAAGCGGGCTGTTTCGACTGTTTTGAGGGAAATCGCGCTCAATTGGAAGCGATACTTGATCGCGCGATGTTAGCAGGAGAAGGTACGGTTGCGGATAAACAATCGGGGCAGATGTCGCTTTTCGATATGCTTGAGCCGGAAACCGCGGCGGCGGAACAGAAACACGAGACGATTGAATTGCCTAATATTCCTGAATGGCCGGAAAAAGAGAAACTTATGCGTGAAAAGAAGGTTCTCGGATTTTATCGTTCGGGGCATCCGCTGGCTGAATTTCGAAGCGTCCTTCAGTACCATTGCACGCACAATACTTTGAGCGCCAAACAGTTGCCTCACCGTACTCAGGTCGTCATGGGAGGAATCGTCAGTCAACTGGAAAAAAGAGCGACCAAAACAAAAAACGAGCTTTACGCTCGATTTGAGTTGGAGGATGAAGAAGGAACCATTTCTTCAATCGTCTGGCCGCGGAGTTATTCTGAATGCGGAGAAGCGATCGTACCGGATACGGTAATTCTCTGTATTGGGTCTATTGATAACAAAAAACAGGAAGAAGAGGCAAAAGCCGCGCAGAAAGCCGCGCAGATTGCCAAAACCGCGGCCAAAAAGACGGTGAAACCGACCCAGGTCGTTTTGGACGACGACGATGACGACGATGACGAAGCGGATACGATAAATGAAAGTTCAGACGATGATTCCATGGAATCCGGGGGGGGGAACGCGGTCAGTTCCGTGAGCCTTCTGGTGGATAAAGTCATTACGATTGAAAGTCTTAAACGGGACTTTACGGATGGATTGAGAGTGAAAATATTTGAGGATGAACATACTCCGGAAACGCTGAAGATGCTCAAGGAGATACTTCGTTCTTCGCCCGGACACGAGCGGCTGGAACTGGAAATCTTTACGAAAGAAAAGCGTCGTATTATTATGCAGTGCAATATTTCGCTTAAAACTACGGAAGAGATTTTAGAGCAGGTTCGCCGTCTTGTCGGAGAACAGAATACGAACATTCTTATCCGTAAAGTTCAGCCGCCGAAGCGGGAAGAACCGGCCTGGAAAAAACAGGGATGGAGAAAACACAGCGATCATTCGTAATTTTATTTACAGGAGAAAAACATGAAACTGACTTCATGCCGGACTTGCGAAGGAATTCGGGCCGCGGCTTTGGATGAGAGCGGTAAAACGCTGGTCGTTTTTGACGCGACGATCAGGGAACTGTTCCAGAAAGAAAACTGGCTGGAATACGCGAAAAAATATGTTGAGGATACTCTTGAATCCAGACGTCCCCCGCGTCTGATTCCGATAGAGGAAGCGGAGTTGCTTCCGCCGGCTCCGGATCCGCAGAAGATCGTATGCGTCGGACTGAATTATGCCGATCATGCGGCTGAGACAGGCGATCTGGTTCCGGACGCGCCGGTTATTTTTAATAAATTTCCCACGGCCCTTTGCGGGAATGGCGATACGGTTACGTTGCCCGCCGTTTCAGATAAAGTCGATTATGAAGGGGAACTGGTCGTTGTTATCGGAAAAAAGGGACGAAATATTCCGATTGACTCCGCGATGGAGTACGTCGCGGGTTACTGCTGCGGAAACGACGTTTCGGCCCGCGACTGGCAGATGCGTCCGCCGGCAAGGCAATGGTTTATCGGAAAAACTTTCGACGGATTTGCGCCGATTGGACCGTGGATTGTTACGAAGGATGAAATTCCGGAACCGCAGAATCTGTCGATAGAGTTGCGGTTAAATGGGGAAATCATGCAGAATTCCTCCACGAAACAGTTTATTTTCAGTATCCCTACGCTTATTAACTGGATTTCGCAGGTTGCGACGCTTCTGCCGGGCGATCTGATTTTCACCGGTACTCCGCCTGGAGTCGGAATGGGAAGAGTTCCGCCTGTTTTCCTGAAGGACGGCGACGTTTGCGAGGTGGAAATTGAAAAAATAGGAATATTGAGAAATGAGTTTAAATCAGAAAAACTAAATTAAATTCGCGCGGTCAAAACGGCGGAATCAAAAAGAGAATCCAGGATTCGGCCGTTTTGACCAAATCTGCGTTTAAGAGCTTAATTCGTTTGAGATTATTCTTTTTCCGTCTTATTTTCCGTCGTTTGCTTCATTACTTTTATAAAAACCGGTTGTTTAAAATTCTTCGTCGCAGATATTTTCGTTTGGGGGATTCTGGCGAGATGAAAGGATGCGAAACGTTTTTAAGCGCAACTGGCGAAAGAAATGATTTTCAGAGATTTCTTTAAACATTTGAAAGGGATAATACGTAAATAGTTCTTGTCTGCTGAAATTTTCTTCATGATTTTATGTTAAAATGTCAACTTAGGAAATTCAGATATTTTTTCTTCGTAATAAAATTTCTCAAAAAAAGACAAATTTCTAAAAAATCTTAAAAAACCGGGAAATCTTTCAAAATCTGTCTTGACGACGTCGCAAGTTATTTGTATTACTCTGATTAGTCATTTATTGGTATAGATTCATGAAATCGGGAAAGTGTGCGATTCGGGCCCGTGCCTGACGCGCCCGATACTTTGCCGTCTCGGTTTCATTTCTACATTTAGGGCTTAGAAAATGAAAAGAAAAAGTAACACAATGAACAGATTCAACGCACAAACATTTGTGGCGGTTGCAGCTGTTGCGTTTGGGCTGGCAACCCATAACGTATTTGGAGAATCTACTTCAGATACGTCGATGGGGACCTCTCTTCCAACAGCCAGTCTCCAGAATCATGGTGCGAATTCTCCTAACGGGATAGTTTCTCCCGCGACGGCGGATTCTAAAGCGCAGGCCGTTCAATTCGTCCAACTCGGACGCGAGGCGCTTAAGAACGGTAATGCGCAGCAGGCAACACACTGGGCCAATCAGGCGAAGACGCTTAAAGCGACTTTTGGTCCTGGTGAAGATTCTCCGGAAAAACTTCTGATGGACGTTCAGTCTGTCGCCGGTCTTCAGACCGCTCCGGTTGCTCCCGCTGTCGGCGCAACGGCCGTCAACGTAAGTCCCGCGGATCCCAAGCTTGTTGGGAAACGGAACATTCTCATTATTAAGGCTCGTTTAGCTCTCAGCACCGGCGACGTCGCCAGTGCGACCCGGTTTGCCAATGAAGCCGGAGCGATGGGAATTCCCTATAGCGCGAACGACGATACGCATGAAAATGTCCAGAAGCATATTAAGAACTTTACCGATACTTTGCGTCAGCGTCAGATGGAAGGCGAAACGGAAAATGTTAAGCGTCTGATGGCGAAGTCCCTTATTGAACAGGCGCAGACGCTTCTGGGATGGGGAAAACTTGACGAAGCCGCGTCGTTGGCCGCCGCCGCTCAGCAACTGAACGTTTCGTACAATCAGTATGAAGTTCAGCCGAAAGACCTTCTTGCCAGAGTCGAAAACGCGCGAAATGCGAAATCGGGACGTCCCGCCGTCCAAACTGCCTCGGCGGCCGCTCCTTCGGCTTCGGAAAACGTTCAAAATGCGCAGCTTGCTCAGGCTCGCGCTTTGACGGCCCAGGCGCGTTTTGAAATGGCGAACGGAAACGCAGCACAGGCGACGGCGTTAGTTAATCAGGCGCTTTCGCTGAATGTTCCCGATTCTGCGTTTATGCAGGGCGAAGATCGTCCGTCGCTGGTTATGAACGATCTGAAAATGTCCGGCGTAGCCAACGCCGACGTGACGCAGGTCGCTGGAATTGCCGCCGGTTCAGGTATGCCGTCCGCGCAGAGCGCCGGTTATTCTTCCAATATGGATACGACGCAGAATACGCAGGTTGCCGCTCAGACTCCAATTCAGCAGACCAGTATTGGAAGTACGTTACTTCAGCAGGCTCAGGCGGCTCTTACTCAGGGAAATCGCGAACAGGCCCGGCAGATTGTTCTTCAGGCGGAACAGTATCGCGCGGAATTGGATCCGGCCAGCGCTCAACGTTTGACAGAAATGCAGAATATGCTGAATAATACGGCTTCTGCGCTTCCGGCTCCGGCCGCCGGCGCGTCGCAGGATTCGTCGATTCTGTTTGGTCAGCTTGTGACAGAATTTGAAAATACGGTTCAAAAGAGCCGTACTAAACGTGAAACGGACCCCAAAGCCGCTCTTCAGTCTCTGAAGGATTTCCAGAAGAAGGTTGAAGAAGCCAACCTTGCCGACGCGCAAAAAGAAATGCTTTTGCGTAATGTTAAAAGCAAAATTGTCGAGCTGGAAGGATATATTGCCGACAATCGTACGCAGATTGAACTGAAATCAGACAATGCCAAGTCGGTTGAAGCGTTGGAACGTCGCCAGGAATACTATACGGAACGCGAAGACCGTCTCAAGGAAATGGCGGACGAGTTCAATACGCTGGTGCGTGAAAACCGTTATGCGGAAGCGGAAGTCATCGGCAAACGCGCCGCGGAACTTTATCCAAACTCTGATTTTGCGAATCAGCTCAGCTATATGGGTAAAATGCTTAACCGTAAACACCTGAACGAGACGATTCGCTCGAAAAAAGAAGACGAAGTCGTGAAAGCGTTCCTGGGAGTGGACGAAGCCTCCGTACCGCAGAGTGAAGAACTGACTTATGCAGAAAACTGGGACGAAATTAACAAACGTCGCGAGAAGTATAAGAAGCAGGAAACCCGTTACAGCGAAAAAGAACTTCAGATTATCAAGAGTCTCTCGACTCCGGTTCAGGCGAACTATACGAATCAGCCTCTCCAGAGCGTGATGGAAGAGATGGCCAGAATGGCTGGCGTGACCATTCACCTTGCTCCGGACGGATTGGCGGAACAGAGCGTTCAGCCTTCACAGCCGGTCACTCTTAATACCGTGGATGCAATTCCGCTTAAGAGCGCTTTGAATCTGATTCTCGAACCGTTGAATCTTGACTATACGGTGCGCAACGACGTGTTGATGATTACCAGTAAATCGAAGAAGGATACGGATGTTTACGCTGTGACCTATCCGGTTGCGGACCTGGTGATTCCAATCCCGAATTTCCAGCCGTCGTCCAATATGGGTCTTGAAGGCGCTTTGCGCAGCGCGATGAGTACCGCCAATAATAACGCTCCGGCGTGGATGGGCGCCATGGCGAACGCCGCGTCCCAGATGGAAGTCGTCGCCGCCCGCAACACGAATTCGCCGGAAGCCGCGGTCGTTCCGGCAGGCGGAATGGGACAGATTAGCGTTCCGATGGGCGGTTCCGGAGCCGGAAGCGCCGTCGTTGGCGGCGGAAGCGCCGGTTTTGGTTCTCCCGCGGCTGGAAATTCCGGCGGCGCGTCGCAGGAAGACTTTGATAAACTTATTGGTTTGATCACGAATACGGTCAGCCCCGACTCCTGGGTTGATAACGGCGGCGCCGGTACGATCTCCGCGTTCAACGTTAACCTGAGTCTCGTAGTTAATCAGACGCAGGAAGTTCACGAACAGATCGCCAACCTTCTGGAACAGCTGCGTCGTCTCCAGGACCTCCAGATCGCCATTGAATGCCGATTCATCAGTCTCAGCGACAGTTTCTTTGAACGTATCGGCGTTGACTTTAACGTCAATATTAAATCGAAGAATACCGACGTCTTTACCAGTTCCGGCGGCGTCACCAATTCCACCGTTACCGGTCGTAACGGTCCGGTCGGCACCGGTTCGTTCTCCCCGGAAGCTCAGGATATCGCATTCCGTCAGGGAAGTTCCTCCATCGCTCTCCCGATGTACGGCGATTACGATAAATCTGCGAACGCCGGCGCGACGCTTGGTTTCGCTATCCTGTCCGACGTAGAAGCTTACCTGTTTATGGAAGCGGCGCAGAGTACTGAACGTACGAACGTACTCCAGGCTCCGAAGGTTACCCTGTTCAACGGCCAGCAGGCTCTTGTGCAGGACGTTACGGACACTCCGTTCGTCGTTTCCGTCATCCCGGTTGTCGGCGACTTTGCCGCGGCTCTCCAGCCGGTCATCGTCGTTCTCTCCGAAGGTACTTTCATGACCGTTCAGGCCGTCGCTTCGCCTGACAGACGATATGTTCGTCTGACGGTGGTGCCGTTCTTCAGCCAGATCGGCGACGTTACGGAATTTACCTTTACCGGAAGCGCCTCGACCAGCCGCGATACTTCGGGAAGCGGCGACGACGACGAGGAAAAAACAACTTCCAGTTCGGGATCGTCTTCCGGTACGACGGTTCAGTTGCCCGAGTATTCCTACGTGACGGTTACTACGACCGTTAGCGTTCCGGACGGCGGTACGATTCTTCTCGGCGGTATTAAGCGTTTGAGCGAAGGCCGTAACGAAAAAGGCGTTCCGATCCTTAACAAAATTCCGTTCATCAACCGTTTGTTCAAAAACACCGGTATTGGACGTGAAACGACCAGCCTGATGATGATGGTAACGCCTCGAATCATCATCCAGGAAGAAGAGGAAGAGCTGCTTGGTGTTCCATCTAAGCCGTAACACATAAGTTGTTCCTAATCGGAAAGCCGTTGACGAATGGATTCGCCAACGGCTTTTTTGTTGGAATGAGAAGTTTTTAGAAAAAAGCTGCCGACGTATGGGCGGATCTGATTTTTACGGTCGGACGTTTAATGGCGAACGCCGTCGGACGCGAAATTTTATTCACGCGCGGATTTGTCAGATCTGACGGCTGATTTTCAGACGGCGTAAAAAAAGGAAAACCGTATTGTTAAACGATTTTCCAGATGAATCTTTAAAAACAAAAACGTCGTTTCATCCTTTTGCGAAGGATCAGAGCAGTCCGTATGTTTTAAGCGTATTAACGAGAGAAGCTTCCTGATTTTCATCCAGAGGGGTAAGCGGAAGACGAAGTTCGCCGGTATCCATTCCCAGAAGTTTCATCGCGGCTTTAACCGGAATCGGATTCGTTGCCAGACTCAGCATGTCGCGACAAAGCGGGAAGGTTTTGAAATGTAATTTTCTCGCCGTTTCAAGATCTCCGTTAAGCATGGCGTTGCACAAAGCCACCATGTCCTGCGGAACAAAATTTCCAACGACGGAAATAATTCCTTTTGCGCCGACGGCCATATGCGGAAGAGTCATACTATCGTCGCCGCTCAAAACGGTCAAATCCGTTTTAGCCAGAATTCTGGAGGCCTGGTCCATGGAACCGGTCGCTTCTTTTACCATTTTGATATTGGGGATTTCCGCCAAACGCACAATGGTTTCCGGTTCAATGTTTTTGGCGGCTCGGCCTGGGATATTGTAGATACAGATTGGAATATCAACCGATTCCGCG
>CAZWOV010000100.1:0-8721 GCA_964635645.1 uncultured Planctomycetaceae bacterium
GACGAGTTGTTTCGTGTGATCGTCGGAATAGTATCTGGCGATTGGTAAAATTCCTTTTCCACGATAAATCGGAGCGGAGACGGGAATACCATCCGGGCCGCTTTCCGGGCCGTAAATTGCGCCGTTGTCGTGGTCGGCCGTGACGATTACGAGCGTATCGTCCCATGAAGAATACTTTTCCACCCAGTCGCAAACGGCCGCGACCGCCAGATTAAAGTCCGTCATTTCTTCAATGCATCGCGTCAGATCGTTCGCGTCGTTGGCGACGTCTACCGCGCCGCCCTCCGCCAACAGGAAAAAACCCTCTGCGTTTGGCTTTAGCGTTCCGTTTTGCGGTATAAAAGCGAGGACGTTCAAAGCGGCCAGAGCCGCCTGGGCAAGCGTTGGCGAAGAGGCCAGGGGCGGAGAACCGGCTTTTCGATGACACTGAAAAGAATTCGCAACCGGCGCCAGAGCAAGCAGGCGATTCGGCACATTAGGACTTTCGGTGGAAGAAAAACGATCCGGAGTTTGCGCCGCAAGCGACTGGATACTACTCGGAGAATCCATAAAGACCCAATCTTTGGGAAGGCCGCCGGTATGAATTTTACTCCAAAGTTCTTTTGACGGCCCATATTTTCCAAACACGGCGTCGCGTCGTTGACCGTCGTCGTCAAATTCCGGGTGCCCCGCTCCGATAATTACGTCCAAATTTCCATCCAGAAGCATTTCGGCAAACATTTTCTGACCGTTTTTCCGTTCCAAATCATGAGCCGCGGCCGCGGCCATCGTGGCGCTTGCGATTTGAAACGAAGTGACGGCGCCCGTCCGTTTTCCTTTTTTATGAAAGATTTCAGCGATAGTTTCGAGCCTTTCGTCATTCGGTCCAGTTCCGACGCGGCCGTTTCTTGTTTTGACTCCGGTCATTAACGCCGTTCCGGTTGACGCGGAGTCGGGTGGAATAAAAGCCGGTTCCTTTTCATAAAAAGGGACGCGGAGATTTTTGAAATCGTCCCAGTCTTTTTGCGCGTCGTAAAAACTTTTTTTATGGAACGTTGCGACGGAAGTCATGCGCCAGGGGTTCTGCTGATAAAACAGTCCCTGCGGAGATCCCGTCGAGAAATCCGCGGTAGAATAAAAGGTTCCAAAACCGGCTCCGTCGGCAATCATCAGGATAACGTTTTTCGGTTGCGGAACGTTTGGTTTCTGAAATTCCGGGAGTTTATTTTTCGTGGAAACGGCATTTAACGTTGCCGAAGAATTTTCATCCGTGAATTCGTTTGTTTTTTCGTCGGATTTATCCTCCATCCGCGTCGCCGTTTCCGCCGAAGATTCCATTTGGGACGCCAGGTTGATGACGATAATCTCGTCCCCGTCGTCTTCTTTCCGCAGGGCGGAATCGCCTGAAAACGTCTGTTTTTCTCCGGGCGAACAGCCTATCCAGACAGAGCAGACGGCGAAGACTGCTCCAATAAATAAAAGCTGAGGAAAAAAATGAAAAAAGCGCGATTTAAAAAAGTTGGATATCATTTTTATTTTTTGCGGTTAAGAGTTGGAGATATTTCTATTGATTATAGCCGAAAAAGATTTTTCTTCCAGCGGGAAAGAAGTTATTTTGACTTTTTTTATCGAAAAAAGAAAATTTTTATCTTTTTCAATTAAAAGAGTATTGATTTTTCGGAGCTAAACGAATATAATTGAAAAAGATAAGTTTTTTCTGGACACATATTTCCGGGGCCGGCTATGTCGTCGATTATTTCTATTCCGTTCCAGCAGAAAATTTTGCTCCGCAGTCAGTTCGGCTCTGCCGTTGCAGACGACGGCGCGTTGGGCTGGGAGCTTCGTCCGCATCCGTTTTTGGCCGGTCCGGAAAATTACGTTATTTGTTCGGCAGTTTACGACGTAATTCAGGAAACGCCCAATCCCTTTCTGATTATTTTCTGCGCGCCTCCGGGAAGCGGTAAAACTCATCTTTCGGAGGGACTTCTTCTTTCCTGGCTTGCGAAACGTCCGAACGGTCGGGGAAGTTGCGTTCCCGCTCATGAATTTGCCCGCGAGTGGGCCAATGCGCAGCGAACCCGAACCCCGCATGAATTTTTTGAAAAATATCAGGCGCTGGAATTTATTATTCTGGAAGATATTCAGGATATTTCAACGCACCCCGCTACTCAGGAACAGCTCGTTCGTCTGTTGGACGTCTGGACGCGAAATCAGACGCGGGCGCTTTTGACGAGTAATCAACCGTTTACCGCGCTTCCGTTTAATGAAAAGTTGCTTTCCCGGCTTCGTCAGGGGGTAATGATTCCGATTCAGCTTCCGTCGGCAGAAGTTCGCCGCGGAATAATTACTCTTCCGGAACATTTGCAGAAAGCGTTTCTTTCAGAGGCGGATCTGGAAGAATTTGTGGAACAGTCGGAGCGGCTGAAACTTTCCGTCGGGGAAATGCTTCAGCGTTTCCAGAAACTGGTCTGGTCGAGAAAAGTCGATATGGAACAGAGGAAAGTCGGCGTTCTCCCTCCCCAGATCAATCGCGTTCCGGAGACAGAATCCCTGGAAACGCCGCAAATTACCATTGTTCAAATCGCAAAACTGGCGGCAAAATTCTATAAAGTTCGACTGGCCGATCTGCGGAGTAAATCCAGAAAAACCACGCTGGTAACGGTTCGCGACGTGATTTACTATATGGCGCGGCAAATGACGAACGTAACTTTAGACGAAATTGGTCTCTATTTTAACGGTCGCGATCACACGACGATTCTTCATGGTTGCGCGCAAGCGGAAAAACTCATTCGAACGGACGAGGAGGTGAAACGTTGCGTCGATTATCTTTACTCCGAATTGCGTCTGTTTCAAAAGCAGGCTCGTTTTAGATTGCAGAACGGCGACGATTGGACGGAGCCTTCGGAACGAGACTCTGAAATCGAAGAGAAAAAAGAAAGCGAAACCTCTTTTTCCGCTGTAAAAACCGCTTCGAAAAAAAATGTACGCAGAAAAAATCCGCGTTCAGAAACCGCGTCTCGAAAACGGGGAACTTCAACTTTAATTAAAACGGACGTTCAAAATTCAGAAAATTTTTCACCGGGAGACGCGCCGTCAAAAAAGGCTGGTCGTAAACAAACCAGCCCGGCGAAAAATAGAAAAAAAACGGTTTAACGTTTCTTATTTATTCGTTCCATTAATGAAGAAATCCATCATGTCCGATCCCTTCGTGAAGCGGATCTGACTTTTGGCGGCGGCGGCCTCTGAATAAACGCCGATTCCGTTGGCGTTCAGGCCTGTTCCCGCCATGACCCACGGTACGTTGTCGTGCGTATGCGTTCGTAATCGGCAAGGCGTCGGGTGATCCGGCGTAACCAGAATACGGTATTCGCCGTATTTCTTCACGGCTTCATGAAGCGGTCCGACAATATGTTCGTCGATCTGTTCCAGAGAATAAACTTTGGTTTTCGGCGAACCGTCGTGTCCCGCTTCGTCCGTCGCTTCAACATGAACGCAGACCACGTCGTATTTTTCGAGGGCTTTGATCGCCGCCTCTCCTTTTCCTTTGAAATTCGTATTGAAAAAACCGGTCGCTCCGTCTACCTGAATCCTGTCCCATCCGAGAATAACGGCTAAACCGCGAAGTAAATCCACGGCCGTAATCATTGCGCCGGATTTTCCAAATCGTTCCATAAACGTTGGCAACGCCGGTTTAAGCCCCTGTCCCCAGAGCCAAATATCGGTAGCGGGCAGTTTGCCGGCTTCAATCCTCTTTTTATTGACGGGATGTTCGGCAAAAATCTTGTGCGCCTCGCTCGTCAGAGCGGAAAGCTCCGCGCTTCCGGCTCCCCCCGGATGAACGTTCAGAATACTTTTCTCCGTGTAGTCGTGCGGCGCGTATGTTCGCGTTCCTGCGTTAAAGGGCGCAGGTTGGTCCGCTAAATCACGCCAGAGAACGATATTTCGATAACTGACTCCGGGAAAAAATGAAACGACGTCGGAACCGAGTTTTTCCTGGGCGGACGCGAGCAGTTCGCTTCCTTCTTCCGAGGTAATCTGTCCCGCGTTAAAACTGACCATTTTTCCATTCTGGACGGTTACCAGATTGCAGCGAATCGCCCAGTCTTTAGGTCCTAAATTGATTCCAAGCGCCGCGGCTTCAAGAGGAGCTCGGCCCGTATAGTATTTCAACGGGTCGTATCCCAAAAGCGACATGGTGGCGGGATCCGAACCGGCGGGAAGCCGCAGCGGCGTGTTATTGGACCATCCAACGATACCCTGTTGCGCAATTTTCTGTAAATTCGGGATTCTGGCCGCCTCAAAGATCGTTTTGTTCCCAAGCTCTGGGATTTTTTCATCCGCGCAGCCGTCCGGCAAAATCATTACGTATTTCATCGTTTTACTTTGCTCAAAAAGAGTCTGTTTTGATAAAAGCGACGTAGGAAACAATGCTTTCCCAACGTTCATAATTTTTTAATTATATCATATTCCAGCTTTTCTTCCATACCCGAACGGAACTTTTTTTCTTTTTTTTATGAAATTGAGAAAATTTCTTTGCCCCGCCCCTTCCATTTTTTTTAAAATATGAAAGAATAATAAGGGTTTTTCCTGTTCAATAAAATAATAATGAATGAAGCGAAAGGAGTCAGTATGTTGCTATCTCAATCCTCTGAACGCCCCGTTTCCTCCTCCGCGTTAAAAACGGGTTATCCGCCTTTGGTTCTGGGTAGTCATAATCAAAAGAAAAAAGGAGAATTAATTGCGCTTTTGGCCCCGCTTGGATTTGAAATACACGATCTTTCGGAATTTCCAGATTCGATAGACGTTCAGGAAACCGGCGCGACGTTTACCGAAAACGCGCGGCAGAAAGCGGTTGAACAGGCCAAAACGCTCAAGATGTGGGTCATTGGAGAGGATAGCGGTTTGGAAGTCGAGGCTCTTGGAGGGCGTCCCGGTATTTATTCCGCGCGTTTTGCTGGTCAACCGTTTGATGAAAGATGGAAAAACGACGAAGCCAATAACGACAAGCTGCTTGAAGAGCTGGGAGACCTGCCGCCGGAAAAACGTTCCGCCCGTTACGTTTGCCATATCGCTCTGAGCGACCCGAACGGAAATATTCGCGCGGAAGCTGAAAATTACTGCTACGGAAGAATTCGCTCTGAACGCTCGGGAACGAATGGTTTCGGATACGACCCGCTTTTTGAAATCGTCGAGTACCATAAGACGTTCGGTGAACTTTCTCCTGAAATTAAGGCGTGCATCAGTCATCGCGCCTGCGCTCTGCGTGAATTCAGTGAAAAGCTGCTTCAACTATTCGCTAAAAATCCTGGAATATCCTGAGCGTCGAGCTTGAACGGAGACTGAATTGTTGTTGAAACGTTCATTTGGGCCTGTTTAATTTTCACTTGTCTAATTCGATGAGGAGCCTATGTTTAACGATATTTCGCCGATAGTCTGGAGCTATTCAATCTTTGCGGTACTTCTTTTCCTTGGAATTTTTGCCAGTAAAATTTCCTCATGGATCAGGATTCCGACTCTTCTGATGATTTTGATTATTGGAATGCTTGTCGGTCAGGATGGAATAGGGATAATTAATTTCAGCGATTACGACTCCGCAGTGCATATCGGAACGCTTGCGTTGGTTTTTATTCTTTTTTCCGGCGGGTACGATACTTCCTGGGATTCCATTCGGAAAGTATTGGTCACAGGAACCATACTCAGTACGTTCGGCGTGTTGCTGACGGCTCTGCTCGTAGGCTTTTTTGCGAGTTGGCTGTTTGGAATGGACTGGAAATACGGTCTTCTTCTGGGCTCTATCATTTCATCGACGGACGCCGCCGCCGTTTTCGCTCTCTTTCGTTCGCAAAGCTCCTCGCTTAAAGGAGATCTTCGTCCCATCCTGGAATACGAATCCGGAAGTAACGACCCTATGGCGGCGTTTCTGACGCTTTTCATGATTGATCTGATTCTGGGAAAAGTGGATTCGCCCGTAAGTTTTCTGTATCTGATGCCGTTGAGGATAGGCGTTGGAACTCTGATCGGATATCTGATAGGAAAATATGTCGCGCAATTGATGAATCATGCGCGGCTTGAGTACGACGGATTGTACTATGTGACGGGAATCGCAACCGTTTTTCTCGCGTATGGTGTGAGCGAACTTCTTCAGGGAAACGGATTTATGGCCGTTTACGTTTGCGGCGTAACAATGGGAAATCATCGTTTTATCTTCAAACATGGGCTTGGCCGCTTCCATGACGGCTTGGCCTGGCTGATGCAGGTAACGCTTTTCCTTACTCTGGGACTCCTCGTGACTCCTTCGCAGCTTCTTCTGCCGCAGATTGCTCTGAAAGGAACGTTACTGGCTATTTTTCTCATGTTTGTCGCTCGGCCTGCGACGATATTCCTGTCGCTTTTATTCAGTAAATTTAATTTCAGAGACAAATTGCTTATTTCATGGGGAGGGATTCGCGGCGCGGCTCCGATTGTTCTCGCCATTTTTCCATGTCTTTATTTAAAGGACACTGAAATGGCGGAGAAGATCTTTAATATCGTCTTTTTTGTCGTTCTCAGTTCGCTCCTTGTTCAAAGCAAGACGCTTATGCGCCTGGCAAAATGGCTTAATTTGAGCGAAGCGGCTAAGAGCAAATCCCGAGCGCCGCTGGAATATGAAGAAACCGGACTTTCCACAAGCAGAATGTACGAATTTGAAATTTCTGAAAATTCTCCTTCTGCCGGACTGACTATTAAAGAATTGAATTTGCCGGAAAACGTTCTGGTTTATCTCATCAAACGCGACGGAACTTTCATTGTGCCGCGAGGCGGAACCATTATTCAGATTGACGACGAACTCATGATGATGATGGACCCGCATCTTGCTCCGGCAATTGAGCCGCTGTTTTTGGCGTCGAAAGAAAAAAACGCCGCTTCAATCTAAATACCCGGAGAGGTTTCAGAACAAAAATTTCTTATTGAAACAGGCTGGCGAATTCTATTTTCGTCAGCCTGTTTGAGTGAGTAAGGTTTTGGGGATTGGTTTAACGGACGTGAGAGGGAGCGGGGAGTTGGCTTACGCTTTTGCCGGTAGCGTCGATGATCTCATAGCCCATCAGCTGATTATTTTCGTCATAGACTTCAACTTTCTGATAGCCGTCGGCTCCTACTGCAATGGCGCCGTTTTGCGGTATTGCATCCGTAGCGCCGACCGATGAAACCGGGGGAAGAACCTGTTGGACGGAGGGATTCGTATGAGCAATCTGTTGCGGAACCTGCGCGTTTATCGAAGCCGGACGATATTGTGTTTGCGGCGGAAGAGCTACTCTGGGCGACTGCTGAATTTGCGGGGACGACGCAGGCGTTGGTTGAATGCGGGGATTTCCTCCCGGCTCCGAAGCTGGTAAAGCCTGATGCGTTCCCCCGTTTTCATTGGGCGTTACCTGTGGAGAAGCTCCGCAACCGCTTTGTCCGAAAGCGGTTCCGCAACGGAAACGAGCCAGATTGGAACACTGTCCATTCGCGTAGACCGGACCGCAGTAATCGTATGGCGCGCAACATAAACTACAGCCGACAGACGTCCCCAGCAGGAGAAAACCGACTGCAAGAACCGTTAGGAAGTCCGCTTTTTTCATTTTTAACCTCTCGCTCTCTGAATATTGTTAAATATCGGGTATTGGCCGATTTTCTGTTTTACTCTTTTTCATTTGTCGGTATTAAAATCGTTGAAATCAAGAAAATTTCCCTAAAAAGAAAATATTTTTCAATCGTTAAAATTTGTCTATTTGTTCTTTTTTGTTTATTTTTTCGTTTGTGGAAGAGGAAGATTTTGTTTTGGATATTCTTTAATTCATGGTTTTCTTTATGCAGGGGCTTGAAAATCTAAAATTCTATGTTAAAATAGAGGAAGTGTTTTTTAAAATTCAATTTCAGAGGAAACTGTCGAATGAAAAACCGGAAATTTACCATAATTCTACGGCAAATCGCGCTCTTCTGGGGACTTGTTTTTATGTTGGGACTTGTTCCCAGTTTACTTTTTTCACAGGAGATTACTTCCGGGAAAGCAGATCAGAGCGCAATAAACGTTCTTCTGATTGACGGACAGGGGACGCATAACTGGCGGGAATCAACTCCCGTCCTGAAACGTAATCTGGAAGAAACCGGGCTTTTTGACGTTACGGTTCAGACGACTCCGCCGGAATGGGAGGACGTTGGTTCTTTTTCGCCGAATTTTTCTGAATTTGACGTCGTCGTTCTGAATTATTGCGGCGCTCCGTGGGGAGAGGCGGTTCAAAAATCTCTTTTGAAATTTATTGCCGACGGCGGAGGATTGATTCTTGTCCATAGCGCCAATCTTGCTTTTCCTGATTGGCGGGATTTTCAGCGGCTTTTATGCGTTTCCGGTTGGAATGGTCGCGACGATTCCTATGGACCTTATCGTTACTGGGATCAGAATCTTGGCGGAGTTCAACTTGCCAGGTCGGGACCGACTGGAACATGTTCCGAACAATACGAATACGCGATACAGTCATGCGCTCCCGACCACCCGATTATGCGCGGAATATCTCCGAAAATGCTGCATTCTCCGGATGAACTTTATGCAAACCTTCGTGGAATGCCTGAAAATGCTGGAAACGTTACGATTTTAGCGGCGGCTTTTTCCGATCCGGAACGAAAAGGTTCCGGACGGTATGAAGTTCAGCTGGCCGTTGTCGAGTATGGAAAAGGACGCGTTTTTCAGATTCTTTATGGACATGCGGGAAGACAATGCAG
>CAZWOV010000101.1:0-8697 GCA_964635645.1 uncultured Planctomycetaceae bacterium
CCCTGAAAAAGTCTCCTGGGAACCGGGCGCCGAAGGTAAAAAAATCAGAGTCGTTTTTAAGAATCAGACGAAGGCGGTATTGAATTACGAATCTTATGAGGACTACTTTACTCTTGAAGTGGATTCCGTCGACGCCGATTTCTACCGTATGGAGTTTGGTCGCGCGACGCTTGCGCCGAATTACTCGGCGCCGGACGCTTTTGGTTTTTCGACTTTGATTCTGACGATTCAGACCAACGTCGTGGAATATCCGGGAAAAGCGGTTCGTCTTGGCGCGCGTTGTTACGGCGAGATAGGAGCCGTTGGGGCGAAAGCCGCGTTTGTCGCCGTACCGGAAAAGAAAATGCGGGACGTCATGAAGGGCGTGACCGAAACGATTCTGGCCAAATCTGCCGCGGATCCCGAGTATTGGAAGATCGCGCCGCCGGTAAGCCGGAACGGAGGCGGTTTCGCAAAAGACAATCAGAAAAACCGCGGCTCGTACATTATTACGAGTTACCCTCTTACGGCGGAGGAAGTCCCCGCGTGGGCGGAACATCTTGCTCAATTCGGCGTTAATCAGATTGATTTTCATCAGGGAAATCCGTTTCGGCAAGGCGATTTTATCTTTAAGGAATCCGCCTATCCAAACGGAAGCGCCGATTTTCGCAGAATGACCGACGAGTTGCGGAAGCGCGGGATGATGGCTGGACTCCACACCTACTCGGAATTTCTCGTTGCCGGGTCGAAATATCTTACGCCGGTTCCGCATGAGGATCTGGATATTATTCGACGTTTCACGCTCTCGCGGGATATCGACGGGACGGAGAAGGAAATTCCCGTTACGGAAAGTACCGACGGCGTTTCGCTTATTTGCGGATACACGACGCGGAACAGTCTCTATCTGAAAATTGATTCGGAAATTATCAGGTTCCATGAGCTGGCGCCCAACGGGTTCGCGAAATGCGAGCGCGGCGCTTTTGGGACAAAGCCCGTTTCACACGCGAAAGGCGCGGAAGTCGGACATATGACGCGATTTTTCTATTCCTATTTCGCACCGAATCCCAAGAGCGAGCTGTTTCTGGAAATTGCGCGGAATACGGCGAAAACCTACGACGAGGGCGGGTTCAGTATGATTTATCTCGACGCGCTGGACGGAACCGCCGCCATCATCGACGATTCGGAACTGGGTTGGTACTACGACGCGCTTTTTGTCCGCGAAATTCTGCGGAATATCAAATCGGAACCGCCGCTTCTTGAGTACAGTACGATGTACCCGTCGCTTTGGGCCGCCAGAAGCCGAATGGGGGCGTGGGATTCTCCGGCAAGAGGGTACGGAGAGTTTTTTGACTGGCATTTTGATTCCAATCTCAAGAGCGCCGTTAAGAATTACCTGCCGGGACAGATGGGTTGGTTTGCCGTTTGTCCTTCCCGTGTGAAGTCCGATTATCTGAATTTTCAGAACCAGACGCTTTACCGCGAACATCTGGACTACCTCGGTTCAAAATGTCTGGGGCACGATTACGGGCTTTCCTATCTTGACGTTTCTCCCGGGGAGCTTGTTCCGGCGGCCCTTGAAAACGGAAAACGTCTCGGTCTCTACGATACGCTCCGAAGAGATAATTATTTCGCGCCGGAAATATGCGAAAAACTTAAGGAACCCGGAAAACATTTCAGACTTGTGAAACAGGGCGAAAAGTACGCGATAAAATCGGCGGACTATCAGACTTTTCTGCCGACGCGGGAGCAACGTTCCTTTACCGTCTCCAATCCTTTCCAGAAACAGAAAGCCTATTTGAGAATAGAAAATCTCTATGCCGTCGAATCGTACGATTCGCCTGACGCGCAGGAACTGATTGCGTTTGACGAAAATGCGAAAGCGGAGAATGCAGCGAAAAAAACGATTGACGAACCTTTCATGAATCTTAAGGCGAAACAGGGTCTGGGACTCTGGATTTTCGGCGACGGTCAGGGACAGATTGTGAACGTGAGAGTGGAAAGTCCTTTCTTTAAACTTTCCGGCGTCGCCGACCATTACGCGAAAATCGACCATAAAGGGTGGAAGTATTTCGAGTTTGCCGAACCGGAAAACGGCAAATATCGTGGAATTCGCTGGCCCGCGGGACAGTGGGGACTTTACGTCGAGTATCGTCAGAGCGTGAAATACGATTCCATTTCAGGCGTTTACGTTATGGTCGACGGACCGGCGGAAGGACTCCGATTCCGTACGTTGAAAGCCTTGCCCCTGCGGGAAACGGAGCTGAAAGATCCTGTCGTCACGATTGCCGGAAAGTCCGTTGCGCTTCGGGGAACGATTCCAAGCGGCTGTTACGCCGAGATTGAGCCGGAGACGGACGCCATTTTCGTAAAAGACCCCGTCGGGAATGTTCTTGGGGAATTAACGCCTTCTTCTCCGGTACCCGCGTTGGAAAACGGGGAGTCCGAACTGGAGGTTTCCTTTAGTCCGGACGCGCCGCGCGCCCGTTGGACCGTGGGAGTTTACGGAGAGTAGCCGCCCCTTCGGAAAACCCTGACGGAAGGAGTTTTCCGGATCAGAAAGGCGGACGGAAGGAGTTTTCCGGACGGTCGGCAGAACGCGATAAAAAACGAAACGATCTGCCGACTGAATAAAAAATTTTTTTCCGGAGACTCCCCCCCGTCTTGCGTGAAATCGAAAATCGGGTAAAATGAAGGCGACGTATTCGTTTTTATGAACCCTCAACTTTTTACGAGACAAAAATCATGGCAGAAGTCAAAACCCGCTTTGCTCCCTCCCCTACGGGATTTATGCACATTGGAAATCTTCGTACCGCCCTTTACGCTTATCTGACGGCTAAAAGTCAGGGAGGAAAATTCATTCTCCGTATCGAAGATACCGACCAGGACCGCAGAGTGGACGGCGCCGTTCAGGTGATTTACGATACGCTGGCCGTCGCCGGACTGCGTAACGACGAAGGGCCGGATTGCGGCGGACCGAACGGTCCCTACGTGCAGTCGGAGCGTTTGGAAATTTATCGGAAGTATGCGCGCCAACTCGTGGAACAGGACGACGCGTACTATTGTTTCTGCACGAAAGAGCGCCTCGCGAAACTGCACGAAGAGCAGGAAAATCCGGATTTCAAAGGCCGCCACGGATACGATGGGCATTGCCGCCGTCTGCCGAAGGAAGAAGTCGACGCTCTGCTTGCGTCCGGCGCTCCGTACGTCATTCGTCAGAAAGTTCCGCAGGACGGCGTTACCGCGTATCGCGACGTCGTTTTTGGCGACGTCTCCGTGAGTAACGCGGAATTGCAGGATATCGTTCTGATTAAAGCGGACGGTTTTCCCACGTATAATTTCGCGCATGTGATCGACGATCATCTGATGGGAGTTACTCACGTGACCCGCGGAAGCGAATACGTGGCGCAGACTCCCGCGTACATTTTGATTTACCGCGCGTTCGGCTGGGAACATCCGACCTATATTCATCTGCCGCTGATTATGGGGAAGGACGCCGACGGCAACGTGTCGAAACTTTCGAAGCGGCACGGTTCCGTCAGTTTTCAGGATATGATTCAGGACGGGTATCTTACGGAAGCGATTATCAACTACATTGCGCTTTTGGGATGGAATCCGAAGACCGACGAAGAAATGTTTACTCTTGCCGAACTTGAGAAACGTTTCAAACCGGAAGCAATCAACAAATCGCCGGCTATTTTCGACTATGAAAAACTGCTCTGGTTTAACGGACAGTACATTCGGAAGCTCTCTGCCGAAGAATTTTATGAAAAAGCCCTTCCGTTTATTCGTCAGGCGGTGAAAAACGAAGCGATCGACGCGCGAAAACTGGCGGCTCTCCTCCAGCAGCGTCTGGAAAAAATGACGCAGATTCCCGCGCAGCTGACCTTTTTCGACGTTTTGCCGGAATACTCCAACGACCTTTACGTGAATAAGAAAAGTAAATCGACGCTGGAATCCGCGCCGCTGGCGCTGGAAAAGAGTATTGAGGCGCTGGAACGTCTTGACGAGTGGACCAACGAGAAACTGTACTACGCTTTGAAAGACGTCGCGGCAGAGCTGGAACTCAAGCCCAACGCGGTGATGTGGGCCGTGCGCGTCGCCGCGACGGGAACTCTCGTTACCCCGGGCGGAGCGACGGATATTCTTGATATTCTGGGAAAAGAAGAATCTCTCAAGCGTCTGAAAAACGGTTTGGCGCGTTTTTGAGTTTTTTCTCGAGCGTTTCCCTCAAAAAACGTCTCTGCCGTTTAGGGGCGTTCTTTTGAGGGAGAGATTTCTCTCGTCGTTCGTTGGGGCGTCTTGGGGCGCGTCGAATTATCATGCAGAACTTTACCTCTGAAATTCGGGATATGTTGCGTCTGGTTCTTGTCGGCGGTATTGGTCCGCGTATTCGGCGTAATCTGATCGACTATTTTGGAAGCGCGGGAAAAGTCTTTGAGGCCGACGCCTTCCAGTTGCGTCAGGTTCCGGAGGTCGGCGGAAAAATTATCTCCGCAATTCTGAATACTCCGGCCGCGCTGGTTGACGAGCAGCTTGAACTTTGCCGGAAATACGGGATAGAGCTTATTACCGACGCCGACCCGAGTTATCCAAAATTGTTGAAAACGACCCCGGACGCTCCCGGATTGATTTTCGTTCAGGGAAAAATTTTGCCCGAAGACAGTATTTCGTTGGCGGTTATTGGAACGCGCCACGCTTCCTTTTACGGCGAACGGCAGGCCGAGCGTTTGACCGGCGAATTCGTTCGCGCAGGGTTTTCCATCGTTTCCGGCCTTGCGCGGGGAATCGACGGGATCAGTCACAAAGCGGCTCTCGATTTTGGCGGAAGGACGATCGCCGTTTTGGGACACGGACTTGGTCTTCCGCCGTATCCGCGGGAACATCGCGGCCTGGCCGATCGGATTCTGGAGTCTGGCGGAGCGCTGCTCAGCGAGTATCCGCCGTTGCGTCCCGCTACGGCCGGCTCTTTTCCCCAACGGAATCGTCTTATTGCTGGAATGTCTCTTGGAACGGTGGTCGTCGAGGCGGGCGCGCACAGCGGAACCATGCTTACCGCGCGTTTTGCGCTTGATTACGGTCGGGAGGTTTTTGCTCTTCCGGGTCCGGTTGATTCGCGCGTTTCGACCGGGTGTCATCGCCTCATTCGTTCCGGGGCCTGTCTGATCGAAAGCGTGGAGGACGTTCTTCAGGAATTAGGGCCGATACGAGAGCGTTTTCCCGTTCATGAAACGGAATGCGCGGCGGAGATGATCGAGCGTCCGGCGGAAATTGCTCTTACCGACCAGGAACGCAAAGTATTTGAGGCGATTCCCGAAGAAGGCGCGACGGTGGACCGGCTTACCCAGACGTCGGCGGTTCCCGTTTGGAAAATTATGACGATTTTAACCGGTCTGGAAATTAAGAGACTGATTAAACGCGGCGCTGGACAGCGTATTTACCGCCTCTGAGTATTGGGGAGAATTTGTCGGGAAATGCGGGAATTTCGATAATACTCAGATTTTTGCGTATTATTGAGAAAAAAAACGTCCCTCCCCCTTGAAAAAAAGTACGAACATGCGATAATATCAATATTGATATTTTTCTATCTTTTTCCACTTGGATCCAATGGAAGGAATGAATTCATGAAATCTTGCGTATTGGCGTATTCCGGCGGTCTGGATACTTCGGTTCTGCTCGGATGGTTGATGGATGAAGGTTTTGAGGTGCACGCAGTTTATGTGGACGTCGGACAGCCGTGCGAAGATCGTCAGGCGATCATTGACAAAGCGTTGAAAATCGGCGCCAAGACGGCCCGTATTGTGGACGTTCAGAATGAATGCTGCCGTGATTTTGCATTCCCGATGATTCAGTGGCAGGCGAAATACGAAGGTATTTATCTTCTCGGCACGTCCATCGCCCGGCCGATTATCGCCCGCGCCTGTCTGCGCGTGGCGCATGAAGTCGGCGCGAAGTATTTCGTTCACGGCGCGACGGGAAAAGGAAACGACCAGTGCCGTTTCCAGCTGGCGGCTGAAGCGTTGGATCCGGAAATTGAGATTATCGCTCCCTGGCGTATGGAAAAATTCCGTAAGCAGTTCCCAGGACGTACGGAATTGCTGGCCTACTGCGCCCAGAAGAATATTCCCGTTAAAGCGAGCGTGAAGAAACCGTACAGTTCCGATGAAAACTGCTTCCACATCAGCTACGAAGCCGGCGATTTGGAAGATTTGAACGTCTGCGGCGTCAAAATCGTTGATTTCGGTATGGGCGTTTCTCCGAAAGAAGCTCCGGACCAGGAAGAAGAAGTCACGATTAAGTTCGTTGAAGGCAATCCGGTTGCGATCAATGGCGAAGAGCTTTGCCCGATCGATATCGTTCGTAAGGCGAATGAGATTGCCGGTCGCAACGGTATCGGACGTATCGACATGGTTGAAAACCGTTTTGTCGGTATGAAATCCCGCGGCGTTTACGAATCTCCCGGCATGACGCTTCTTTACACTGCGCACCGTCAGCTTGAGAGTCTGTGCATGGACCGCGATTTGACGCACCTGCGCGATATGCTGGCGCCGGAAGTTGCCGAGATGATTTATTACGGTTTCTGGTATCACGCGAAGATGGACGCCCTTCTTGCCTTTATTAAACAGGCGCAGAAGGTCGTGACGGGCGAAGTGAAGCTGGCTCTTTACAAAGGAAATATTGACGTCGCCGCGCGTCAGAGCCCGAATTCGCTCTACGACGAAGGTATTGCGACGATGGAAGGCGGCGGCAGCTACAATCAGACGGACGCGGAAGGTTTCATCCGTCTCCAGAGTTTGCCCGGGCGCGTTCAGGGACGGCGTCATCCGTGGGGAAGAGACTGATTTTCTGATGAAACGCAGTTGATTTTCGTCAAAACGCCTTCCTTAAAATTTGTTTAAGCCGGGTTTTTCGGTTGGCGTTAAGGCAAAAAACCATACTCAAGAGTTTAATCGCTCGCGGGTATGGTTTTTTCTTGCGTTTGATTTTCGTTTTATTCTTCCAGGAATCTTTCTTTTAAGTTATCAAAACTCGATGATGAGGAAATTTCGTCGTGAGGGATAAACAAATACCTGAACGCTTTATGTCCGTTTGCCAAATTATATTCGGACGCAATTTTGCAATATTGAATAGCTCTGTCTTTTTTAGCGATGACGTCGGGGTCGTTCATCCTGTTTTTTGCTTTTACCTCTACTAAATAATACGTATCTTCGGTTTCAACGACAAAATCGGGTTCATATCTGCGTCCGCGATTATATGTGATATTAAACTGATTTGCGGCGGGTCTTAACCAACGCAAAACCTCGGGAGAATTGTCGCAGGCGAGCGCAAACAAGCGTTCGGGGTTGCTGTCGAATTTATACGGCGCCGTAACCGACTTTTGAGCGCCGACGTAAACAAGCGATTGGATATTTTGGTTGCCGGGGGCCTGGTTTATATTGGTTAAACCGTTACTTACGTCAATCAAATTATTATGTATTACCGTTTCAATTCCCTGCACGGTTTCGACTATACGGTCGTAAGAAACCACAAGATGCTGTAAGAGTTGTTCCTTGAATTTGCTAACGATATCCTTGCGATGCATTAAGCAAATGTTTTTAACTTTTTCTTCTTCTTTATATTTTTTTCTGTAATGTTCCAAGAATTGAGTTGCAATTTTTTGTATCAGTTTAGGACATTTTTCATAATCGATTTCGTTGATTTCACGAATGCCGTCTACAAGCAGTTTTTCGGGATTAACGCTATCAAGAATCAAGAACAAATCGTCGCCTTTGATTACCTGTGCGCTTTCACTGGAATCAAGAAGGTTTTTAATCAATATATCATTTTCAATAGGAACATAAACCATAGACGATAAATCAAGGTCAAAATCCTGAACGACGTATTTTTCATTTCCTGCAGTTTCCGTTTTGATTTTAGGAATGTACATAGCGTTTTCTTCGGCTTTTTGTATGATATCGCCGGCTTGTTCCAACGTAAAATTTATCATGGATTGAATATCCGTATTATTCCTGTATTTTTCGCCGATCTCCTTTTTAACAGCGTCTTTAACTTGCTCGACGTCAATTTTTGCGGCAGACTGCTTTTTTATTGCGTCGTTGGCGGCGTTGATAATACTCGCGTTAACCTCGTTATAAGCTTCGGAGTGCTCCTGATTGTTTATATCCAAACCTGCCGCGGCGAAAATTTCATCTTTCTTTTCGCCGCCGCTCATAAAAGACATTTGCACGCGCGCAACCTGTTTGGATTTTTCATACTCGGCATAAATGAAGCCTTCGGCATTGAAGATAGAATCTCCCCGCTGCGCCTCGTCTATAATCTCCTGAAATTTATCGTGAGCGGCGATAGCGACGGAATCAATATTTTCCTCGCCTGTACGCTTGCCGAAAGGAAGCCGGAGTCCGCGTCCTACCGTTTGTTCGCGCAAGGTTTTACTCGTAGCGGTTCTTAAAGGAACGATCGTGTAAAGATTGTTGACGTCCCAGCCTTCTTTTAAGATATTGACGTGGATAACAATTTCAATAGGATTATCGGTTTTTTCTACTTCAAGCAATAATTGTATGTTTTCTTCCTTTTCCACGCCGCTTTGGTTTGAGTGTACCAAAATAACTTTATCTTTATAAGCGCCATTTCTAAACGCATCGGATTTAACATATTCAAGTACTTTTTCCGCGTGTTTCGTATCCTGGCACACAATGAGCATAAACGGTTTGACAAGTTTTT